>JBAIXJ010000343.1:0-2351 GCA_037916645.1 Opitutales bacterium
TGGTGACCTTCGCTCGCGCCGGCATGACCGCGCCCCTTGCCCCCGGCAAAACCCTGCTCGAGATCGCGGAAGACGCCGGCCTGCATCCCGACTTCTCCTGCCGCTCCGGCATCTGCGGCACCTGCAAGGCGCGCCTGCTGGCGGGATCGGTCAAGATGGACGTGGAGGACGCGCTCGACGACGCCGACCGGGCGAACGGAACAATTCTGCTCTGCCAGGCTCACGCCGCCGGGCCGGTGGCCATCGACCTTTAGGCCGGAACCATTCAGTTCAACCGCGGATAGCGCGGATCAGCGCCGATGGTTTCAGAGGAAGAACTTGGGATGATTCGCCTGCGTTTTTGCTTCACCAAAAAGTGGGTTCGGCCCCAAGGGGCGATGTCAACTTCCTCCGATTGATCCGCGTCAATCCGCGAAATCTGCGGTGAACTTCCGCTGCACCGTCTGGGCTAAGGCGCCGTCGGAGAACTCGACATGAGCGTTCTCTGGAGAGCGCTGCCTGCCTCGCCATAGCCCGACGGGCGACGGCGGGCGCCGTCAGCGCCGGCCGGAATTCCCGGGACTTCGAGGTACCCAGCCACGACGAGCAGGAGGTCATCGCGATGACTCTCGAGCATGTGAAAACCCACCACAACATGGCCAACGCGACCGCGAAGGACGTGGAGGCCGCGATCAAGGTGGTCGAGCCGAAGATGTAGCCGCCCCCGGTCCTCCTCCCGACGAACTCCGCGTCCGCGCGGAGTTCTTTTATTTGGGCCTGCGTTTTCGAGGGTAGAGCGGTTTCAGCAATACCGTAGCCGCAATGCAAATGTAGGTCGGGGTTGATCCCCGACGCGTCGGGCATGAAGCCCGACCTACACATTTGGCCACAACTTTGGTTGACCCGATCTAGACGCCCAACACCCCTGAAAAACCATGACGGGAGCCGGCGCCAGGCGTGCGCCAGCACGACTCTTGACCGGTCCCGGCGTTGGCTCCGCCGCCGTGTCAGCCGGACTCTTCGCCCTCCACTCTCAGGCTTCGAATCACGCGGCACGGGTTGCCGGCCGCAAACACATCGGCGGGAATGGCTCTCGTTACGACGCTCCCTGCGCCGATCACGGATCGATCGCCCACCGTTGCGCCCGGGCAGATGATCGCTCCGCCGCCAACCCAGACGTCTGAGCCGATCGAGACCGGCTTCGCAAATTCCATCCCCTGACGTCGCTCGACTGCCCTGATGGGATGCATGGCGGTGTAGATCTGCACCGCCGGGCCGAAATGCGCATGGCTGCCGATTTCCACCCGCATCACATCCAGCACCACGCAATTGAAATTGAACGCCACCTTGGTGCCGAGGGCGATGTTCACACCATAGTCGCAGTAGAACGGCGGCTGAATCCATGCATCCGTCGGGTAGCCCAACAGCTCGGAGAGGATGCGGCGACGCTCCTCCGGCTCATCTTCCCGAGACTCGTTCAGGTGCCGGCAAAGCTCGCGACAGCGCCGCCTTTCCCGCGAGAGCTCCGGATCCAGCGGATCATAAAGCTCGCCCGCCAACATCTTGGCCTTTTCGGTCTTCATGGGAGCATGTGGTTAGTCGCCAATCGGCTCACCCGCCTGCCAGGCCGGGCGGCAGGCCATGATTGGTGAAGTGGCGTCTGCCCGGCGTCGGCAGCGGTGGGTTAGGCCTTGTCACTTTGTCCGCCGGAGCAATTGGTCCGACAAATCTTCGGACTTTTCCCGCGGCTCAGAATCAAAGGTCAGCACACGGGCGAGCGGACCGGCGAACATCACGCCGACGATCCCCACGATCAGAAACAGCCAGGCGAACACCTGGAATTCACCGAAGGGCCCGCCGGAAGCCGTCACCGTGGCGCCGCCGATCTTCACGGCCTTGTGGATCACGATCAGCGATCCGATGGCGGACACGCAGAGATAGATGCCAAGGAGTCGAACAATAAGGGTGGGCGTCTTCATGGTTTTGGATCTGGCGTTCTGGATTACCGATCCAGCGGCAATGGCATCCGGCAGGAATACCCGGTGCCTTCGCGTGGTTCGGCCTTCGCAGTCATTCAGTGGGTCTTTCGTGCGCCCCGGGTCGGCTGGTCAAACTGCAGCACCTCAATGGGCACGCCGTCATCCACGAACATCGCCACCCGGACACCCTTGGCGGGCGAACTCACGTCGCCCAGCAACTGCCTACCGGCCACGGCGGCGTCCAGGTCGTCCACTTCGAACGCCAGGTGCGGGACCGTCCGGACAAGTTCCGCTACCGGACTGCCGGGTTCAAAGCGCATCCATTCAATTCCAAACGGACTGTGCTCAAACCCGCTGACGAACATCTTGAGCTGGGGCAGGTGGCGTTCCCCG
>JBAIXJ010000344.1:0-2037 GCA_037916645.1 Opitutales bacterium
TGCTGGATGAAATCCTCGCGCAGAATCGCATCATCGCCTCCCTGTTCTCCATTTTCGGCCTCGTGGCGGTCGTGCTGGCGTCCGTCGGCCTTTACGGCGTCATGGCGTTCTCGGTGAGCCAGCGGACACAGGAATACGGCATCCGGATGGCCCTCGGCGCCGACGCGCGCATGATCCTGCGCATGGTGATGAGCCAGGGCGCGCTGCAGCTGGCGATCGGGCTGGGTCTCGGACTCGCCGGCGCCCTGGCGCTGGCGGTGCTCGGCCACGGGGTCCTGGCCAACGTCTTCTACCGCGTGAACCCGTACGATCCGCTCATCTACAGCCTCGTGGTGCTGGTGCTGACCGCGGTGGCGGCGGGCTCCTGCTTCGGCCCCGCGCACCGCGCGACCCGCGTTGATCCGATGGTCGCGCTCAGGACGGAATGACCCAGCAGGAGTGAGCATCGAGTAGCGAGTAGCGAGCATCACCCCTCAATCCCCGCTCCGGCCATTCTACTCACTGCCCGCACCTCGCTACTCGCTATTTCCCCATGATCGCCGATCTGAAATTCGCATTGCGCCAGCTGGCCAAGGCCCCCGGCTTCACGCTGGTCGCCGTCCTGACCCTCGCGCTCGGCGTCGGCGCGAACACCGCCATCTTCAGCGTGATCAATGCGGTCCTCCTGCACCCGTTCCCCTACGTGGATGGCGACCGGCTGCTGTTCATCGGCTCCACCCGCGAAGGCCAGGGCCCGGGCAACTTCATGCCCGACACCTATCCGGATTACCTCGAGTGGAAACGGGCGAGCCGCAGCTTCGACGAACTCGCGTACGCGACCGGCCGGTCCTACACGCTCACGCAGGTCGCCGAGCCCGCGATCGTCCGGGGTGCCGCGATCACCGCCAATGCCTGGCCGATGCTGGGCATCCGGCCGGCCCTGGGCCGCGTTTTCACCGCCGCCGAGGACCGGCCCGGCGCCGATCCGGTCTGCGTCTTGAGCTATGCCACCTGGCAGAGCCGCTTTGGCGCCGACGCCCAGATCCTCGGCCGCACCCTGACGCTCGACTCCAAGGCGTACACCATCGTGGGCGTCATGCCGCCCGCGTTCAAATTCTGGGCCGGCGACGTGTGGCTGCCCGTCGGCCTCGAGGCCGACTCCGAAATCATGCGCAGCCGCGTGCTGCGGTTCGACGCGTGGGCCGTCGGCAAGCCCAAGCGCGACATCTCGATGAAGGAGGCCGAGGCCGAGCTCAACGTCATCGCCCGCGGGATCGCGCTGCAGCATCCCGACACGAACAAGGGCGTCGGCGTGATGGCGCAGTTGCTGAGCGACTCCGTCACCGGCAGTTTCCGCCAGCCGCTGCTGGTGCTGCTGGGCGCGGTGGCCTTCGTGCTGCTGATCGCCTGCGCCAACGTCGCCAACCTGCTCCTCGCCCGGGCCGCGACGCGGCAGCGGGAGTTCGCGGTCCGCATCGCGCTCGGGGCGACGCGCGGCCGCCTGATCCGCCAGGCCCTGCTCGAAAGCGTGCCGCTCGCCCTCCTCGGTGGACTCGCCGGCGTCCTGCTCGGCGCCTGGGGCCTGCAGGCGCTGCTGGTAATCCTTCCGCCCGACGCGGTGCCCGCCGAGGCCCAGATCACCGTGAACGGGCCCGTGATGGCGTTCTCCCTTGCGGCGGTCCTGGTGACCCTGCTCGCCTTCAGCCTGTTTCCGGCGTTCGAAGGCTCGCGCCCCGCCGTGCACGAGGCCCTGCAGGAGGGCGGCCGCGGCACCTCCGGCACCCGCACCGGCCGCATCCGCGCCGCGCTGATCATCGCCGAGGTGAGCCTGTCGGTCACCCTGCTGGTGGGGGCGGGCCTGTTGATCCGCAGCCTCGCGCGCCTGCACTTCATCGACCCGGGCTTCAATGTCCGGAACCTCCTCGTCGCGCCGATCCAGCTCCCGCAGGCCAAGTATTCGACCGGGCAGAAGGCGACCGCCTTCTTCGAGCGCCTCCTGGACGACGTGCGCCGGCTCCCCGGGGTCAAGACGGCCGCCCTGTCGACCACCGTGCCGTT
>JBAIXJ010000345.1:0-2543 GCA_037916645.1 Opitutales bacterium
TGGGGCCGGGGGCGGTGCAGCGCGGATTCACGAAGGCGGCGGGCCCAGCGGTCCCGCCCTACCAGCGTGAGGCGGCGGATTCAAGGTAGGGCGCCACCGCCGGGGGCGCCGCACGGAGGCCGCGTTGTCCCCTTCGTGAACATGCGATGCGGGCTGCGGCACGCACAAGGATCGGCGTCATGACGTTTTTTGAAAGATCGGGGGACGGGCCGGCGTTTCGTCGGGATGCAAACCCCGATACTCCCTCAGGCCCGCCGCGAGCTCAGTGGCACCCGCCTTGGGTCGGTGGTTTTCGCCCTCCTCCTCACTGCCACTCTCACCGCCCCAGCCGCGCAAGCCGCCGCGCTCGAAGACCCGCCTGCTTATCCGGATCAGGAGCACGTGGCCAACGGCTGTTATGTCTCAACCTTCAACTTTCTGGCGCGGTTTCGGGCCGAATTCCCCGGCGAACGGGGCGGGCCGGCGCTGGTCACCCTGCGCAACGCCGACGGCACCCGACGGTCGCACACCATCGCCCTGGTCAGTTGGCAGGGAGAGTGGTGGGGCCGGGACGAATTTTTCGGCGTCTTCGCGCTGGAGCGCTCGGTGGCGGCGCACCCGGACCCGGAAGAGCTCGCCGGCCGGGCAGGAGCCATGCTGGAAAAGCAGGCGGCGAAGCTGATCCGCGCCGCGAAGGCCAGCCGCCCGTCGGCCCCGGCCGCGGAAATGCCGTCCGAGCAACGGATTCGGGAGGTCACCACCGCCGTGCGGATGGTTCCGGCCCGGGCAACGGTCTTCTGGGTGAAATCCGGCAGAAGCGAGGTGCCGGTGGCCTTCTTCCGCCCGACCGACCGGCAGATCGCGGTTTACGACCCGCTGCGCGGGACCTCCCTCGCCGAGTGCGCCTGCCCCGACGATGCGAAGGTGGTCGCCGCGGTCGCCACCCGCCTCGGCTATCGCGTGGACGGCGTCCGCGCCGAGCTGGTCAGCCCCACCGGCCCCCTCGTCGCGTCGGTCACCCCGCCGTTCGTGGCGGCCAATTAACCCTCCCACCCATGCCGACACAATTTGCCACACGATTTTTGAAAGATCAGGCAGCCCCCGGACGTTTCAGGGGGCATGCCCGTTTCTCGTTTCCGTCGAACCGCAGCGGCGGCCTCGCATCCACCCGATGCTCGAGCGCTCGGAGTCGGTGGCGCCGGCCGATGTTTGGCCGCGGCCGCCGGGGAAAGGAGGTCGCATGAAAATCCTCCTGATCGCCCATGATCCCCGCGCCACGCTGCTGCTGGAGCAGCATTGCCGCGCCATCCTTGGCCCGCGGCTGACCCGCCTGGCGTCCACCGACTCGATCGCCATTGCCTGTACGCTCCTGGAAGAGGCGGCATTCGACGTGGTGCTGCTGGATCCCGACCTGATGCCGAGCGAGGGACTGGAGTTGCCCGCTCCGCGGACCAACCGGGCCTTTCGGACGATTGTCGTCTCCGCGAATACCGAGCTGTCGCAGCGTGCCTTCGATTACGGTGTCCTGGATTTCGTGCCCAAGCCGGTCAGCCGCGAGCGGTTGGCCATGGCCTTGAGCCGGGCTGCCCGGCCGGCCGAGTCCGGCGAGCCGGCCGAGTTGTATCTCGCGGTGCGCCGCATGGGGCGCATCGACTTCGTCCCCGTCAGCGACCTGCTGTACGTCGAGGGCGCCGACAAGTACTCGGAGCTCGTCCTGACCAATGGCCAGCGGAGTTTTTACGACAAGTGCCTCGGCCGCCTTGAGGCCACGCTTCCGCCGTCTTTCGTTCGCATCCATAAATCCTACCTCGTGCGCTTCCCGATGATTTCGCGGCTCGTGGTCCGTCGCGGCAGCCGGTACTTCGCCGAACTGCGCAACGGGCTGCGCCTGCCGGTGGGGCGATCACGCTACGAAGGGATCAAATCGCGCCTAATCTAAAATCGAATTGGCAGTTGTGTTAAGCCGTAGAGGTGGCCGATGGACAGGCAGCCCGGCCGTCGGCCGCCTCTGCGGCGCGGGATCGCCGGCCCCTGTTTGCCGGGGCCGCGGGGCGCGGTGGGGGAGGGGTGAGACGTTGGCGCCGCAGGGGAGCCGTTGACGCCCTCGGATTTGCCGTTGGCGCGTTTCAGGCTCTCCTAGGGAATATGCATTCGGTTTTCATCACGGACCGGAGCCCCGACCGCTTGGCGGGAGGACCTCCCGTCACATCGATCGGCAGAGCGCGGGCGTTGCGTACCAGGGGACGGATCCGGCTGGCCCTCGGGGTGGCGGCGACGCTGGCGCTGGCCGCGGCCACGTGCCGGGCGGACCTGTACGTGACGACGCCCGGCGGCATGCCGACCGGAAAGACCGTGAGCGCCGAGAAACTGTGGGAGGTGTTCGAACGCGCCCTGCCGCCGGACGTGTGGGTGGCCCCGCTGGAGAACAACGAATACGAGGTGATCTCGGCCAAGTGGATGCGGCGGCAATTTCTCCCGGCGCTGAAGGAGCAGATGAAGAAACTCTGGGCGGACCGGATACCGGAGGAGGATACCGCCGGAACCTGCAGCGGGTTTGCGCTGGT
>JBAIXJ010000346.1:0-6917 GCA_037916645.1 Opitutales bacterium
ACGATAGACCCGATGACCAGCGTGGCAATCACTGAGAGCAGCAGGGTGATTGCGATGGCTTTGAGCTGCTCGTGCCAGAGGCCGCCCCCGGTCACCAGCTTGGCCAGGCCGTTCTTCACCGCGGCCCCGCTCGTGAGGTTGCCATTGACTGCCCCGGTCGCGAGCACGCCGGTGAGAAACGCCCCGAGGGTCCCGCCCACGGCGTGGACACCAAACGTGTCGAGGGCGTCATCGTAGCCGAACCTGGCCTTCACCTTGGTCACAAAGAAATACGGCACGGCGGCGGCGAGGACGCCGATGATCACGGCGCCGGTGGTGTTCACAAACCCCGTGGCCGGCGTGATCACGACAAGGCCGGCGACCGCGCCGGAGCAGAAGCCGAGGATGGACGACTGCCCGCGGAAGATCTTCTCGATCATGCCCCAGGTGAAGGCGGCGACCGCCGTCGCGATGGTGGTGGTTGTGAACGCATTGGACGCGATGCTGTCGGCGGCCACCGCGCTGCCTGCGTTGAACCCGTACCAGCCGACCCAGAGCATGCCGGTGCCCACCATGCAGAGCACCATGCTGTGCGGGGCCATCTTTTCCTTGCCGAAGCCGAGGCGAGGCCCGACCAGCAGGGCCAGAATGAGGGCGGACCAACCGGACGACATGTGGACGACCGTGCCGCCGGCGAAGTCAATGGCCCGGATCGGCGCGTCCGCGTTCCACACCCCGTTCATCAGGCCGCTCGCGCCCCAGACCATGTGGGCGAGTGGGAAATAGACCACCAGCATCCACAGGGTCATGAAGAGCAGGATGGCCGAGAACTTCATGCGCTCGGCGATCGCGCCGACGATCAGCGCCGGCGTGATGATCGCGAACATCAGCTGGTACATCGCGAAGACGTTCTGCGAAACCCAGAACGCGTAATTCGTGTTCGGCGCCGACGTGACGCCCCGCAGGAAGAAGTACTCCGCGCCCCCGAAGAACTTGCTGCCGAAGCCGGTGCCGAACACCAGGGAGTACCCGACCGCCCACCACAGGATGGCGACCAAGCCGGTGATGCCCAGGCATTGGGCCAGCACGGACAAGACGTTCTTCCGCCGCACCAGGCCGCCGTAGAAAAGGGCCAGGCCCGGCAGCGTCATGAATAGCACGAGCGCCGAACTGGTCATCATCCAGGCGTTGTGGCCCGGTCCGGGCACCCCGGTCAGGCTGTTGCCTGGGTCGCCATTGGTGACATAGGCCTCCAGCGCGGCAACGCGCTGGTCAAGCGTCGGGGCGGAAGCAGGCGCGTCGGCCCGCAGCGGGAGGGAACAAAGCGCGACAACCAGCGGAACCAGCGCCGCGCGCAGGGGGTTGGGCAAGTGCAGCTTCATGGAAAAGAGTCCTGCTGCAGGGAGCAGGATCAATGCCATGAGCTGCATTCATCGTTCAGATGAGCATTTCTGGCCAGCGGCTGTTCGTCGCCGCGCCGCCGGCGATGCCCGAAGAACCCCCGTCTTTGCGGATGGCCTCCAGTCGGGGGCGAACCCGCGGCGCCCGTACCGGTCCGCCCCCTAGATCGCGGCTTCGCCCCGTTCGTCCGTCCGGATGCGAACCACCTCGTCCAGTGGCACGACAAAGACCTTGCCGTCGCCGATCTTTCCCGTCTTGGCGGCGGTGACGATGGTCTCGACCGTCTTTGCGACGAGTTCGTCGCCCAAGGCGATCTCGATCTTCACCTTGGGCAGGAAGTCGACGGTGTATTCGCTCCCGCGATAGATCTCGGTGTGCCCCTTCTGGCGGCCGAAGCCTTTGACCTCGGTGACGGTCATGCCCTCGATTCCGATGCCCGACAGGGCCTCCTTAACTTCCTCGAGTTTGAAGGGCTTGATGATGGCGATGATGAGCTTCATTGCAGGGGGCGTTGGGAATTTAGAAGGGTGGATCGAGGGAGGTTGTCAACGCTGTGATTTTCGGCCGGGCCCGGCGTCCGATCGACGAGAAGTCGGCGCGCCGTGATCGAACGCGCACACCACCGGTCCCCGGCGCACCGATTGCCCAGCGGGCAAACCGCTGGTCAGCCGCGATGGCATCAGCGTACGCCGCAGAGCAGCACGGGTGCCAATCCTCACGCGGACATCCCTGCCGCGACCCGTCTGCGGCCCGCGGCCCACCCGCATTTCGTGAGCCCGCCACGGACCGCCGTTTCCACCGGTGGTCATCATCAATCGAGTTTCTGGCACGCAAGTAGCTAAGTCCGTCGGGTCGCACCAAAGCCACACGTGCTCGCAACGGCGGACACCGGACGCCGGCGGAACCCATGGTTCCGTCGAGGGAAGGAACCAACCGGCGCGGGCATTCCGCCTCATCGCAATCACAACCCAGTCCAACCATGGCACAAACATCCACTCCCCCATCCAACCCCACGACCAAGCCGACGCTGGGGCTCACCGGATTGACGATCAACGCGATGGCGCTCATCGCCCCGGGCGCCTTCCTCTGGCTTACGTTTCAGATCCAGTCGCTGTACGGCGCGCCGATGGCCGGCTGCGCCATGTGGGCCGGCATTGTGCTCGCGCTGCTCCTGTGTTTTGCCACCGCCATCAGCTACGCCGAGCTCTCCAAGATCTATCCCGGCGCCGGCTCGTCGTATTTCTATGCCGAACAGGCGTTCGCCTCCAAGACCAAGGCCTTTCGGTTCGCGCGGATCGCCAAGTTCATCACCGGTTGGGCGAGCCATCTCTACTACTGGGTCTATCCCGGGTGCATGGTCGGCGTCACCGCGCTTCTCGCCGGCTATCTGCTGAGCCAGTTCTTCCCCGACACGTTCAGCAGCAATTACTATAGCCCGGTCTTCATGTTGGCTTTCTGCGTCGCGTTCGCCTTTGGCATCGCCTACATCGCCTTCCGCGGCGTGACCGGCACCACGGCGGTCAATATGGCGATCAACATCATCCAGATCTCCGCGCTGCTGGTGTTCTCTTTCATCGCCCTCGCCTACCGCATGCAGCACGCGCAGGGCTCGGTCGGCTACCATCTTTCCAATGGCGTCGCGGTGAACTACCAGGTCGCCCAGGAGGTCGTGAAGGATGATGCCGGCAAGCCGGTGCCCGCCGTCGACGCCGACAACAAGCCCATCCTCGACAGCGCCGGCAAGCCGACCTTCAAGATGCAGGACTCCGTCGACAAGGACGGCATCCCCGTGCCCGGGGACAAGGACGGCAAGGCGGTGTCCGATCCCAAGCTCGCCGCGCCCTTCACCGTGAGCTACGCGGCCGACGAGGCGGTCACGGGCAAGGCCGGCGACGAGAAGGATCCGTTGACCTTCAATTTCCACTCCTCCGCCCTCTCGGTGATCATGCCGCACAGCTTCAACTACATGTTCATCCAGGCCTGCATCGCCATTCTCATCCTTGTCGGTTTCGAGTCGGTCACTGCCATGGGCGAGGAGGCCAAGAACGCCAAGCGCGACATCCCGCGCGCGGTCCTCCTGTCCCTCGGGATCCAGGGGCTCGTGTGCTACCTGATCGAGTATTTCGCCGCCAATTACCTGCTGCACAATGGCTACACGGTCCCGATGGCCGCCGCCTCCGGCGCGCCAATCGGAGACATGATGGTCATCGTCGGCACCTGGCTGTTTGGCAGCTACGCAGCCGGCAAGGCCTTCATGCTGGTGCAGGCCTTCACGGTGTTCCTCGCCCTCATCGGCACGACCCTCTCGTGCCTGAGCACGGGGGCCCGCGTGACCTATGCCATGGGCCGCGACGATGAGGTGCCCTCGCATTTTGGCCTGCTGCACGGCCGCACGCTCTCGCCACACCGGGCCATCTGGACGCTGGCGACCCTCTCCGCGATCATCGGCTGCATCACGGTATCGGTCTATCTTGGCGGCACCACGCCTGCGGCCCTGGACAAGCACAATTTCTGGTATAGCTTGGGCATCTTCAGCCCCGCCACGTACGCCGCCCTGCCCAACACCCTCGTCATCGTGACCCTGGTGAGCAACTTCGGCACCTTCCTGCTCTACATGCTCACCTGCGTGATTGCGATCGTGGCCTTCCGCGAACACCAGAGCTTCCACGGCTTCAAGCACGTCGTCGTGCCCCTCTTCGGCCTGCTGGCCAATCTGGCCTGCATGCTCTTCTACCTGGTCGGTCCTTTCACCGTGTCGGGGATGAGCTGGAAGGAGCCGTATATCGCCCTCGGGTTCTCAGCCGTATGGGGCGTCTATGGTCTGATCTACTTCCGCTCCGCCAGCCGGAAGAAGGGCAAGTCCATCCTCCTCGAGGAGCGGCCCGCCCTGGCCACCTCCTGATGCCGCTGTAGGTTCCCCCGCACCCCCGTTCCACTCCGCTGGCCCCCGGCCAGCGGAGTTCGTTTTCCTGACCGGCCATGCGCCTGCGTTACGCCCGCCTGACCACGCCCGGCTCCATCCGCGAAATCAACGAGGATTACCTTGATTTCTGGGAAGCCGAGGATCCGCTCGTGCGCGAGAAGCAGGGCAGCGTGGCCCTCCTGGCCGATGGCGTGGGTGGGCTCGATCGCGGCGAGGTGGCCAGCCGGCTGGCCGTCGAAGAGGCCCTGCGGGTCTTTCGAGCCGCCCCGCCCGACAGCGACCCGCAGGAAACTCTGCGGCGGATGTTCTCGGTCGCCTGCACCCGGGTCCACGACACGGCCCTCGCGGCCAACACCGGCCGGGTTATGGCCACCACTCTCGTGGCCTCCATCGTCCGCAACCGGCTGGCCTACGTCGCGAATGTCGGCGACACGCGGGCCTATCTCATCCGGGGGAAGAAGATCTTCCAGATCACCAAGGATCATGTCGCCACCGCCATGCCGGTGAAGCTCGGCCTCATGCTGGAACGTCAGGCCATGGCGAGCCGGGAACGCAGCCAGCTCACCCGCACCCTGGGTCTTGAGCCATTGTGCCAGCCCGACTTCGCCGTCGAGGCCCTCCAGCATGGCGATGTCGTCCTGCAGTGCACGGACGGACTCCATGCCTACGTCCTCAACGACGAGATCTGCGAGATCGTCAGCCGGCACCACCCCTACGACGCCTGCAAGCAACTCGTTGCCTTGGCGGAGCGGCGCGGGTGCGACGACAACATTTCCTTGCAGTTGCTCGAATTGCGTGACTGGGAACAGGTGGTGAATCCCCCTCTCTCCCGCAACCCGAGCCGGCCCGGCCCCAAGTCCGCCCCGCGCGCAATCACCGCCACCGGCGACCTGGCGCCCGGCATGACGCTGGACGGCCGTTTCGAGGTGACCGACCTCATTGCCCGCAGCAACATGGCGTCGATCTTCAGGGCGCGCGACCGGCAGACGGGGCAGGCCGTGGCCCTCAAGGTGCCGCTCATGGCGCTGGAGAGCGATGTCGCCGGCTTCGAGCGCTTCCAACGCGAGGAGGAAATCGGCACCCGCCTCAACCATCCCGGCGTCCTCAAGGTCATCAAGGTCGACGTCCCGAAGAGCCGCCCCTACCTCGTCATGGAATTCCTCGACGGCGAGACGCTGGCCAGCGTTCTCGAGAAGCGAAAGCCACTGCCGGAGCCCGAGGCCGTCCGTTACGCGAGCCAGATCTGCGACGCGCTCGAATACCTGCACGCCAACGGCGTCACCCACCGCGACCTGAAGCCGCAGAACGTCATGCTCTGCCGCGACGGCAGTCTGCGGCTATTCGATTTCGGCATCGCCCGCGCCAAACAGGCCCGGCGCCTCACGTTTGCCGGCTTCACTCCCGCCATGGGCACCCCGGACTACATGGCTCCGGAACAGGTAAAGGGGAAACGCGGCGACCACCGCACCGACATCTACAGCCTCGGCGCCATCCTCTACGAGATGACGACCGGCTCGACGCTTTTCCAGGGCGAGAGTCCGTACGTGGTCATGAATGCCCGGGTCACCGGCGACCCGGTGGCGCCGCGCAAGCTCAATCCCCAGCTCACGCCGGTGATCGAGGAGATCATCCTGCACGCCATCGAACGCGACCCGGAGCAACGCTTTCCCAGCGCCGCCGCCATGAAGCGCGAGCTGGATGACTACGAGGTTGTCCCGCTCACCGATCGTTATCAGCGCCTGCGAGCGCCGCAGCCGTGGAAAAGCGGCAGCCGGATGTGGCTGATGATCGGCGGCGCCGTCTTCGTCCAGGTGCTGCTGTTCGTGCTCATGTTTCTCTATTTCCGGTCGCACCACTGAGCGCGGCCGGCCCGTCCGCGGCGCGCGGACTTACGCCGGCTTCACCGTCTGGATGTGCAGTTCGCGCAGCTGCTTCGCCGTGACCGGCGTCGGGCTCTGCGTCATCAGATCCTGCGCCTTCTGCGTCTTGGGAAAGGCGATCACGTCGCGGATGCTGGTCGTGCCGCACAGCAGGGCGACCAGGCGGTCGAGGCCGAACGCGATGCCGCCGTGCGGCGGCGCGCCGTACTTGAACGCGCGCAGCATGTAGCCGAACCGGCTCTCCACCACGTCGCCGGGAATCTTCAGCACGTCCTTGAACACCTTCTCCTGTAGCGCCGGCTGGTGGATCCGGATCGAACCGCCGCCGAGCTCCATGCCGTTCAGCACCAGGTCATAGTGCTGGCCGCGCACCTTCTGCGGGTCCGTGTCCAGCAGGGGGATGTCCTCCGGGACCGGCGCGGTGAACGGATGGTGCGTCGCCGTGAAGCGCTTCTCCTCCTCGTTGTAGGTCATCAGCGGGAAATCGACGACCCACAGGAAATTCCAGCGCCCAGGCGGCAGGTCCACCTTGCCGCGCTTCTGCAGCAGCGCCGCGCACTCGAGGCGGATGCGGCCGAGGATGGCGCACGCCTTTTCCCACGGGGCGGCCGCGAAGAAGATGATGTCGCCGTCGGCGATGCCCAGCCGCTGCGTGAGCTCCGCCTTCTCGGCGGGCGTGAAGAATTTCACGATCGGCGACTTCCATTCCCCGCCCTCGACCTTGATGAAGGCGA
>JBAIXJ010000347.1:0-2056 GCA_037916645.1 Opitutales bacterium
TCAAGGCGCCGCTCCTGTCCATCGAGTCCCTGCGCAACCTGCCCGAGGATCAGCTGGTGCACATCCGGGGCGAGGTCAAGGGGCAGGAGCCGGGCCGTTACGTCCGGGTGCGCGACGAGAGCGGCCAGATCGATGTGCTGACGGGCCAGACGACGTTGTGCCCGATCAACACCGTGGTGGACGCCATCGGCTACCCGAACATCTCAGCCGCCGAATGGCAGCTGCGGAGCGGCGTGTTTCGCGAGGTCACGGGGCCCGCGGCTGCTCCCGGGGCGCCGGCCCGCACCGGGCCCGCCGGGGCCCGCACTCTGCGCCTCGCCCAGCAGGTGCGCGAGCTTTCCGTTCCCGAGGCCGAGCGCGGCCTGCCGGTCTGGCTCACCGGCGTCGTCACCTGGTCGAGCCCGGATTCGCCGTTCTTCTTTGTCCAGGATTCCAGCGGCGGCCTCTGCATCATGCGGGGCGAGTCGACGTCGGCGGTCCGGCCCATCGGGCGGACCGTCGAGGTGCGCGGGATCACCGCCATGGGCCCGTTCGCGCCCGTGGTGATCGCGTCGCGGTTCGACAAGATCAGCGAACAGGCCCCGCCGCTCGCCAAACAGATCACCCTGGATTATGCCCTGACCGGGGCCGAGGAGGCCACGTGGGTCGAGATGCGCGGCTTTCTGCGCCGGATCGAGCGCCGCGGGGCGTGGAACGATCTGGAGATGGTCACGCCAGCCGGCGATTTCACGGCCGTGCTGCCCGCCGCGGAGGACGTGTCCGCCCTGGTCGGCGCCGTCATCCGGCTGCACGGCGTCTGCGCCGCGAACGCCAACACGCAACGCCGGCTGACCGGCATCACGCTCTATGTGCCCGGGGCCGCCTTCGCGCAGATCGAGGAGGAGGCGCCCCAGAATCCCTTTGATCTCCCGACCCGCTCGCTGGGCAGCCTCGGGCAGTTCGACACCCTGCTGTCGAGCAACCGGCGGCTGAAGGTTTCCGGCGTGGTGCTGCACAATTCCCCGGGCCACCTGATCCACATCGCGGATGCCGGCCAGGCGCTTCTCGTCCTCTCCCGCAGCCAGGTGCCGCTCGAAGCCGGCGACCGGATCGAGGTGGTCGGGTTCCCCGGCTGGCAGGGCGGGCGCCTCGTGCTGCGCGAAGCCGTCTACCGCAAGACCGGCCGGGACCAGCAGCCCATGCCGATCACCGTCCGGCCGCAGCAGGCGCCGGCGCCGGACCTGGACGGCCAGCTGGTGAAGGTCACGGGGACGCTGATCGACACCGCGGCCGTCGGCGGGCAGTTCCGCCTGAGCGTGCAGGCCGGCAACCTCATTTTCGAGGGGTTGCTGGAAAACCTCGGCCGCCGGCCCGATCTTCCGTCGGTGCCGGTCGGCGCGGTGCTGTCGCTCCTGGGCGTCTACGAGCTCAAATACGACGAATTCGGCCAGCCCGACGCCTTCCAGCTCCGGCTGCGCACCCCGGCCGACATCACCGTGCTGGTGCGTCCCTCCTGGTTCACGCGCGACCGCATCCTCGTCATCGCGAGCCTGCTCGGCGTCGGCATCCTGCTCTTCGTCGCCTGGGTGACCGCCCTGCGCCGCCGGGTCCGCGCCCAGACCGAACAGATCCGCCGGCAGCTGCAGCGCGAGGCCCGGCTCGAGGCCGAGCTCCAGCGCGCCAGCCGGCTCGAATCCATCGGCCACCTCGCCGGCGGCATCGCCCACGATTTCAACAACCTGCTGACCGTGGTCATGGGCAACCTCTCGCTCGTCCGGCTCGACCGCAAAATGGAGACGGAATCGGTCGAAGCCCTGGCCGATGCGGAGAAGGCGGCCGTGCGGGCGCGGGACCTGACCCAGCAGCTGCTGACATTCGCCAAGGGCGGCGCGCCGATCCGGTCCGCCGTGCTCCTGCCCGATGTCGTCCGCGAGGTGGCGGAATTCGCCCTGCGCGGTTCGCCCAGCCGCTGCCGGTTCGACGTCGCCGAGGACCTCTGGCCGGCCGACGTCGACAAGGGCCAGATCGGCCAGGTGGTGCAGAACATCGTGATCAACGCCTCGCAGGCCGTGCCGCA
>JBAIXJ010000348.1:0-11867 GCA_037916645.1 Opitutales bacterium
GCCGACACGCCGCGGATGTGCTCGATTTCCGCGCGGGTCACCGGCTGGCGATAGGCGACCACGGCCAGGGTTTCCATCGCCGAGGGGCTCAGCTTCACCGGCAGCGGTTCGTCGCGCAGGATGCGAATCCAGCGGGCAAACTTGGGCTGGGTCACCAGCCGGAAGCCCTGCGCGGCCTCGGCCAGCAGGTAGACGTCGTCGGCCGCCGCCAGCTCCCGCGCGATCTCGTCCAGCGCCTCGCGGATCTGGGCCGTCGTGACCAGGGCGGGCACATCGCGATAGAGCTCCGCATCATCCGCGACCGGCGCGCCGCCTTCCCCGCCTTCGCCGGCTGGGGCGGACGCCACGCCGGCGTCGGAGGGAGATCCGGCGCCGGTCGCCGCCGCGAGGGGCGCCGCGCTGCCACGCTCGGAGAACAGCTCCCCCTGTTCATGGAACCGGGCGAAGACCTCCTGGATTTCCTTGAGCGAAAGCGGCCGGCTGGAGGAAAACAGCAACGCCTTCAGGACTTGCTTGAGATTGAACGCCATGCCGGAGGAAAGCTCAGTGTGTTAGCGGTCAGGCCGGCGGCTAAGCAACCACGAAAATGCGATCCCGGGCCTCCGCTATTCCTTCAATTCCACCACCACCTGGATCTCGGTCGTCGCGTTGCGCGGGAGTCCGTTCACCGCCACGGCGGCCCGGGCATGCCGCCCGGCTTCGCCAAACACCTCCACGAACAGGTCGGATGCGCCATTGATGACCGCCGGGCTGTCCGCAAAGCCGTCGATGGCGTTGACGAAGCCGCTGACGAAGACGATGCGCTTCACCGCGTCGAGGCTGCCCGCCGCGGCCTTGAGGTTGGCGAGCGTGTTCAGGGCGCAGATCCGGGCCGACTCACGGCCGGTCGCCACGGTCTGGTCCCGGCCCACCGGGCCCGCATGGGTGACCTGGCCGTTGCTGACGCAGATGGTTCCGGCGCAATACAAAAGGTTGCCCGTGCGCACGACGGGCACGTAGCTGCCGGCGGCGGCCGGCGGCTCGGGCAGGGTGATGCCCAGTTTCATTAGTCGGGATTCGATGCTCATAAGGTTCGCCAATGCGTTCCGACGTTGGCGGTCCGATCCGAGCGCGGCAAAGCTTTCCTGCGGCCGGAAAATGGCGCGGCGCGAAGTTTTTCCTCGTGCCGTGACCCGCCAAGTCAATAATCCCCGCCGAGGCGCAAATTACCCCCTAGCCCACTCCCTGGGACCGGCGCCTCACCCAGGGTGTCCAGTTACCCCACGTCAGGAGTGAGCCCCATGCACCCGTTCGGCGGCGAAGCTGTCTCGTTGATTGGTGGCGGTTTGATCGCGCTCGGATTCATCGCCTACCTTCTCTTCAAATCCTATACCGGCATCGAGATCAGCGCCGCGTCGCTGGCGCTCGACGTGAGCCAGAGCGCCATTGTGACCGCCTCCTTCAAACGCAAACGCTGGATCCTCGGCGCCTGGGAGCGCATCCCGGGCACCTTCAACGTCCGGGCGTTCCGGCTCCTCGATCCCGTGGTCGCGGCCACGCCCACCAACGAAACGACGAGCCCGACGGCGCCCTCGCTGACCGTGACCGTCACCGCGCTGGCTCCCGGCTACGACACCGTGCGCATCTCGGGGTTTCCCTCCGGGACGACCGACGTCGCCTCGGCCGATCTGACGATGTCGGTTCTGAACGAATGACCGCCGGCCCGGGCGTGACCCGGCGCGCCGCCGAATGGTTCAGGGCGGGAGGAATTGAAAGGTCGCCACCTGGTCCACGGTGACCGGCCGGTCCAGCACGCCCACCTCGGTCAACAGATCGATCTGCTGCTGCAGCCGCTGGCGGGTCAGCAGCCCCATGCGTTCGCCCCGGCTCGCATCGCCCAGAACGAGCCCGTAGTCGTTCATCGCCTTGATGCTGTAGCCGAAAAAGTCCGCGGGCAGGTCCGGGCGCAGCTGCTCCAGCCGCCGGTTCGCCGGCGCCGGGTCGCCCGTGAGGTAATCGATCCACCCGCGGACGCTCGCACGGACGAAGCGCCGGACGAGATCCGGGTGCGCGGCGAGAAAGCTGTTGCGGGCGAAGATCACGCGATACGGGTCGTATTCGGGGCAGAGCCGCGCCACGAGAACGGCGCCGGCCCGGGCGCCGCGCTTCCGCGCGAAGTACGGCTCGTTCGTGACAAAGCACTGCTGGATGAACGTCGGGTCGTTCATGAACCGCGCCAGATCGCCGGCGAGCGGACGCAGGTTGAATTTGATCCCGTAGCGCTTCTGCACGAACTGCACCCACACCGATCCCGGGCCGACCATGACAATCTTGCCGTCGAGGTCGCGCAGGGTGCGGACCGGGTTCTCCTCGTGATAGAGAATGCCCTGCGCGTCGTGCTGCATCTCGGCCGCGACGATCGTGACCGGCACGCCGCGCGCGATGCCGGTGATGATGTCGTCCCCGTTCGACATGCCGAGGTCGGCGCGGCCGGTGGCGACCGCGGTGAGGAAGCCCGAGTTCGGCCCGCCGGGAATGATCTCCACGTCCAGCCCCTCGGCGGCGTAGAAACCCCGCGCCAGCGCCTGGTAGTAGCCGCCGTGCTCCGGCTCCGGGAACCAGTCCGTCTGGAACCGCACCTTGAGCGGCGCCCCGGCGGCTTCGGCCGGCGATTCCCGCCGGCTGCAGCCGCCCACGGCCAGCGCGACCGTCAGCGTCGCGGCGAGCAAAGTCAACGGTCCTTGCGTTCGAAGGAGTCGTGCCATTGGTGGAGGAGCAGCCAGTTCAACCAAGCCACGGCGGCCACAAACACAAATCCGAGCAGGCAGCTGATCGCGGCCGTGGCGAACAGGGCGGGGATCTTGATCTGGACGTTGTAGCTGTAGACGAGGAACCCGAGACCGCCCGTGCCGCCGGCCTCGTTGCCGACGAGGTATTCGCCGAAGATTGCCCCGATCGGGGCGAGCGTCGCGGCGATCCGCAGGCCGGCGAGAAAGTACGGCAGCGCCGACGGCAGGCGCAGCAGCCGCACCTCCTGCAGCCGCGTCGCCCCGTAGAGCTGAAAGAGGTCGACCCCGTGTGCGTCCGCGGACAGCAGCCCCTGGGTCGTGTTCCCAACGATCGGGAAGAAGCTGATGAGGAACGTGACGGTGATGATGCCGGGCAGACCGGGCCCGGCCCACAGGACGATGATCGGCGCGAGGACGATGACCGGCGTCATCTGCAGGATCAGCAGCCAGGGGTACAGCCCGGTGCGCAGCCAGCGCGCCCCGCCCAGGCCGAGGGCGATGACCAGCCCGGCAACCGCGGCGGCGAGGAATCCGCCGAGCGCGCCCACGGCCGTGCGGCCGGCGGCGGCGAGCAGCGTCGCCTGCTCCGTCCACGCCGCGGCCAGGATCTCTCCCGGCGTGGGCAGGATCCAGCTCTGGAGGCCGGATGCCGCGCGCACCGCCTCCCACAGCGCGAGGAACAGCGCACCCGAGACCACCGGCGCCAGCCAGAGGAGCCCGTCGCGCCGCCTCATGCCGCCGCCCCCTCCGCCGCGTGCAGCAGGTGCGACACCTCGGCCACCTTGGCAAAATACGCCGGCTGCTCGCGCAGGGCGGCGTCGCGCGGATAGGGAAACGCGACCGGCACCGCGGCGTGAATGCGCCCCGGGTTCGCCGCCATCACCAGGATCCGGCTCGAGAGAAACACCGCCTCCGCCACCGAATGGGTCACGAACAACGCGGTGAACGGCGCCTTGGCGCGCCAGCCGAGGAGTTCCTCGTTGAGGTGGTTCCGGGTGATCTCGTCGAGCGCCCCGAACGGCTCGTCGAGCAGCAGGATCCGCGGCTCGCGCGACAGGGCCCGGGCGATGGACACGCGCATCTTCATGCCGCCGGAGAGCTGGCGCGGATAATACGCCGCGGCGCCGCCCAGCCGCACCAGGGCCAGCAGTCCGCGGGCGCGGGCCTGGCGCTCGGCGGCGGGCACGCCGCGGAGGCGCAGGGGCAGTTCCACGTTGCGCGCGGCGGTCAGCCACGGCAGCAGCGTCGGCTCCTGGAACACGTAGGCCAGGTGCTCGCGCGCCCGCGCCGGCGTGGTTCCGTCCACGCGCACCTCGCCGGAAGTCGCCGGACTCAGCGCCGAGGCCAGCCGCAGCAGCGTCGACTTCCCGCAGCCGCTCGGTCCGATCAGGCTGACGAATTCGCCGGCCGCGACGTCGAAATCGATCCCCGCCAGCACGGGCGGCCCGTCGCCAAAACGCTTGTCCACGGCGCGGAACTGGACGATCGGCGGCTGGTCGGGCATGGGCCCAAACCGGTCGTTCAAAGGTCGCCCGAATGCAAATCCGGATCGCTGCGATCGGCCGCCGGTCGGGCGCCGCGGAGCCGGACTCGTCGCGGCGGCCCGCTCGCGTTGACCCTCGCTCAACCCGGGCCCCCGGGGAACCCGATCAGCCCGCGGGCAGGTCGAGCCGGACCCAATACCAGCTCCCGCGGCGGAGGCGCAGCTTCAGGTCACCCAGCTGGGCCACCAAGGCCCGCACCAGGCGGAGCCCGATGCCCAGCCCGCGCATCCCGGTGGCGGGCGTTTCGACCGTGCGGTTGCCGAGCAGCAGGACGACCCGGGGCGATCGCGTGCGGACCCGCAGGTGGATATCGCCCCGGCCGTGCCGGAGCGCGTTGGCCACCAGGTTGATCAGGATCTGCTTGAGCGCGTTGCGGTCGGTGGTGATCTTGCAGTCGTCCGGGCAGGACCAAATCAGGCGCCGGTTTTCGGCGGAGGTCAGATGTCCGAACGGCTCCAGCAGGTCGCTGAGCAGCGGCCGCAGCTCCACGGTCTCACGAATGACCTCGAGTCGGCCCTGCTCGGCCCGGGCGATGGTCAGCGCCGTCTCCACCACGCCGGACAGGCGGGCCAGCTCCTCGGTCAGCCCGTCCGCCAGGTCGGGCGGCATGGCGGCGGCGTGCGCCTCCACCTCCAGGCGCATGAGTTGCAGCGGCGTCCGCAGCTCGTGCGCCACCTGCGCGGAATACTCCTGCAGATTGCGGAAGGACGTCTCGAGCCGGTCGAGCAGCTGGTTGAGGCGCAGCACCAGTTCAACGAACTCGGGGTCGCCCGCCGGCGCCTCCACGCGGCGTGCCAGATTCGCCGCGTCCATCCGGGCCAGCTGTCGGTTCACCGCACCCACGGGCCGGGTCGACTGCCGCGCCAGGCCGTAGGCGGCAAGGACCGCGAGACCCGCGAGCGGCAGGCCGACCACCGCCCAGAAGCTCAGGAGTTCGCTGAGGATGTCGTGCACCTCCTGGTCGGTGAAGCTGCCGTGCAGGATCCAATCCGGATGGGCCGGATCGGTCCGCTCCCATTTCTCCGTTCGCAGCTCGTAGTCCAGGTGCCAGTGGGCGGACAGCACCAGCGCCACCATCACTCCCAGCAGGCTGAGGGCGAACCAGACCGTCAGCCGAAAGCGCAGCGATTTCATTTTCCCGTCGGCGGCACCAAGGCGAAACCCACGCCCCGCACCGTGCGGATCCAGGAGGCCTCTCCCGGGCGGTCGAGCTTGGATCGGAGATAATTGATGTAGACGTTGACCACGTTGGTCCCGCCGTCGAAATGCTGGTCCCAGACCCGCTCGACGATCGCGGTGCGCGACACGGTCCGGGGCGACGCCTGCGCCAGGAGTTCCAGCAGGGCGAATTCCCGGTTGGTGAGCGGGATGGCCTCGGCTCCGCGCCGCACCGTGCGGGCGAGCAGGTCGAACTCCATCTCGCCCACCCGGAGCACCTGGCTCACCTCGCCGCGCTGGCGCCGGCCCAGGGCCCGGAGACGCGCCAACAGTTCATCCAGCGAGAATGGCTTGACCAGGTAGTCGTCGGCGCCGGCGTCCAGCCCGGCGACGCGATCGCGAACCTCGCCCCGCGCCGTCACCAGCAGCACCGGCGTCGAACATCCGCGCCGCCTCAGCCCGCGCACCAGGCTCACGCCGTCGAGATGCGGCATCATGATATCGAGCAGAATCGCGTCGTGGCTGCCGTTTTCCGCCGCCCATTGCGCCTCGGCGCCGTCGTGGGCGCAGTCGACCACATGACCGGCGGCGCTCAATCCGGCCGCCAGGTGGCGCAGCAATTTGGGATCGTCGTCGGCGAGCAGGATCTTCATCAACGCCTCGAGCGCGCTGAAGCTATCAGCGCGCCCGGCCGGACCGAAGCCCAAAAACGGCTCAGTCCTTGTCTGGCTCATGTCGGCGCTCGCCCGCCGGGACGGCCGGCGCCGAGCCTTCTGCCGCGGTCGCCGGGGCCATGGTCGCCACCCCGGCGCCGTGCTGATAGACGAGCGCCCCGCCCCGATGTCCGGTTTGGTACACCATCCAGCCGGTGGTGAGGGCGGCCAGCGCCGTGGCGACGCCCAGGCCGCGGGCGAGGCGCGGCCAGCGCACGGTCGCTGCCGCCGCCACCGCCGCGACGGCGGCCACGAGGGACGCCGTGAGGGTCCGCTCCGCCCACATTTGGTGGGCGTCGAGCAGGGCCTCGCGGGCCGGGGATCCGCCTTCAAGGAGGCCGCCGGCCGATTCGCCGGTCTCGACGGCCACCCAGGCGCCGATCGCGCCGAGCACCAAAAGCCCGGCGGAATACTGGGGCAGGTGGGCCCGTCGCCAGAACGCGGCCAGAACCGCGGCCATCGCGCCCACCAGCAGCAGGACGATGGGGAAATGCACGACCAGGGGATGCAGGGGCTCAGGGAGCAGGTTCATGGCGGGAGCGATCGAGGGTTGCGGGCGTCAGTCGATCCGTACGTATTTGTCCGCCGATTCGCGGCAGCTCGGGCAGTTCCGCGCCGGCAGGCTGGTGGTGGTGAAGCCGCACACGGTGCAGACATAGAGCGGAGTGGCGGGGCCGCGGCCGAGTTGCTCCAATTCCGCCTGGTACAGGCGTGCATGCTCCGTCTCGGCCTTCTGGGCCTGAACGAAGGTGCGCACCGCTTCCTGCGCACCATCCTGGCGGGCCCGGGTCAGAAACTCCGGATACATCGTGTCGCGCTCGTAGCTCTCGCCTTTGACGGCCGCCCGCAGATTCTCCGCGGTCGTTCCCGGCGTGACGCCATCGAGCTGGAAGTTTTTGACCGTCCCGCCGAGGCTCAGGATCACCGCCTTGTGGCTGTCACGATGGATGGTTTCCGCACGGGCCGCGGCGCGAAAGAGGCGCGCCGCCTGGGGATAGCCTTCCTGATCCGCCTTCTGGGCGAAGAGCGCATAGCGGTTGGCGGCGTTGGATTCGCCCTGGAATGCAGCGTTCAGATTGTCCAGGGTCTGCGCCGAAACGGCGGCGCGACCAGAGGCCGCCACGCCGAGCGCGGCGGCGACGATTACGAGCGTGGATATGGATTTCATAGGGTGCCGGCAGCATAGCACGCGATGTTTGGAAACCGCTTAAGCCAGGATTAGAAATCTCTAACCCGGCCGCCGGCCGGCCCTCAGATCCGGAACACATTCGCCGCGTTGCCCCCGAGCAACGCGGCCTTCTCGGCCGCTGTCAGGCCGGCGGCGTCGATCTCCGCCCGGACCTCGCGCCAACCGGGTTCCGTCGCGGTTTTCGGATACAGGATCAGCGGATAGTCGGACCCGAAAAGCACCTTTTCCGCCGGAACGACGTCGAGGACGGCGCGCCAGATGCGATCGTCGTAGATCAGAGGCGACGCCGCGGTGTCGTAACGCACGTTGGCCAGCTCCGCCCGCACCGCCGGATTCGTCTCCAGAAAAACCAGCCCCCCACCCCAATGCGCGAGAATGAATATGGTCGCCGGAAAGCGCCGGGCCAGCGCCCGGAAATCCTCCAGCGGGGTCGCGACCTTGCCGGGGTATTTCCTCGTCTGCGGGTCGCTCGCGTGGAGGTTCACGGGCAGCTTCAGCTCGCCGGCCAGCGCCAGCGCCGCGGCAAAGGCCGGATCGTCGATGCCGAAATGCTGCGAATGGGGCGAGAGTTCGCCCAGCCCGAGGAATCCGGCGTCCTTCGCGCGCTGGATCTCGTCCCGCACCGCCGGTTCGCCCGCGCCCGGATGGACGGTCGCGAAGGCCCCGAGCCGGTCCGGATGCGCACGGACGCATCCCGCGAAGAACTGGTTCTGCCCCGCGCAGGTGGCCGGTTTCTCCCAATACCACCCCTGCAGCACCGCCTTCTCGACGCCGGCGGCGTCCATCGTCCGCAGGAGGTCAGCCAGCGTCGGGAACGTCTGGACGGGCCGCCCGTCGCGCCGCCGGCGGGTGCAGAGCTCGGCCCAGTGCGGCTCGCCCTGCGCCGCCGCCCACGCCGCAGGATCCGACCCGACCTCGGGCGGATAGAGGTGCACGTGGGCGTCGATCAAGCGCATGGGGAAATGGCAACCGCCTGAGAGTTGCGTCGGTCGAAACGCAATGCAACCGCCAACCGACTTCGCGCCCTCTCTTCATCTGTAGGCTGCCCGCTTGCGGGCGCCAATGCGACATCGGGTGTGGCGCCAGCGAGCTGGCAGCCTACAACGCGCCGGCGCCCCGGAGCGGATTTGTTCCGAATGGACTGATATCGGCGACGAGGGCGTCGCCGCTCCAGGGTTCATGCATTCTGGAGACGCGACGGCCTCTGGCTCCGAAGGCTGGGCGAAGGAGGCCCGTCGCGTGAGTTCATTGTTCCCGCGTCCCGTGGTCCCGTCGTCTTGTGTTCCCGTGGTCCCTTGGTCCTTTAGTCCCTTGGTCCCTTCTTCCCTCAATCCCTTTTTCCCTCAGCCCCTCATTCCCTTTCCGCTAGATTCCCCGTGCAACGGCCCGCCCCGCCGTGTACGTTTCCCCCATGCCCGAAGGCGAATCCCGATTCATCGACCTGCCGCCGGCGTCCGCCGCGGGCGCGGCCCCGCCGGACGTCGACGCGCTCGTGCGGGAACTCCAGTACGCCGCCGGCGCCGTCACCCGCCTCGCCGCAGTCGACGAGCGCCCCCTGCACGGGACGACCATCTACCTCGCCCACTGCGGCCTCGACACCCGGTTCGGCCCGTTCCGCGCCTACATCTTCCAAGACATCATCAACAAGAGCTACGTCATCGCCCTCGCCCACGGCGACATCGCCGGCGCCGCCACGCTCTACACGCGGGTCCATTCCTCGTGCGTCACCAGCGAAACCCTGCGCGGCTGCGACTGCGACTGCGTCCAGCAGCTCGAGGGCGCGTTCAAGGTCATCGCGGAGAAGGGCAACGGCATCCTGTTCTACCTCATGCAGGAGGGCCGCGGGGTCGGCTACGTGGCCAAGGCGCGCGACCGCATGCTGGTGCAGGCCTCGCAGGACCGCCTGTCGACCTTCCAGGCCTACCGCGTCATGGGCCTGAGGAAGGACCACCGCCAGTACCAGAACCTGTCCGACATCTGCCACCTGCTCGGCATCCGCGCCTCGTTCATCGTCCTGACCAACAACCCCGACAAGGTCACCGCGCTCGAGGCCCAGGGCCTGCGGGTCGCCGGCACCGAGGCGCTCGAGTACGCCCCCTCGCCGTTCAACCTCGCCTACCTCACCTCCAAGGCCGACGCCGGCCACATCCTCGTCCATCCCGAGCAGTCCCGCCTGCGCCCCGCCCTGCCGCCGGAGCCGGTTGTGCCCTTCCGCCCGCACGCCCTGCCGGACATCGCGCGCTTCATCTACGCGGCCGCCTACTTCCTGCCGGTCAAGCCCGTCGACAACGACATCCTCCTCACCGAGGCCCAGTTCGCCCAGCTCTTCCAGCGCGAGGGCATCGAGCGCTACATGGGCGGCCCCGCCCCGCTCGTCCTCGGCTACGAGCTCATCCGGGACAACCGGTTCTTCGTCCAGATCGACCCCGACCGCCTCACCGCCCACCGCCGGGAGCATCCGGACGACCCGATCGGCGACCTCCTCAGCACGCCGTACTGGTTCCAGGTGCACGTGTATTACGACGTCGTGACCTCGCAGGAGTTCGTCGTGCTCACCCACGGCCGCCCCCGCCCGCAGGACATCCCGGTCGTCCGCCTGCAGAGCGAGTCGCTGTTCAACCGGTTCCCGCTGACCAGCGTGGACAACCGCGACAAGTTCAAGAGTGCGGTGAAGCACATCGTGACCTACGGCGTCGGCTGCGTCCTCCTGCTGTACTACGACGGCCGCGGCGCGGGCTTTGGCGCCTACGCCACCGACCTCATGCTCACCGAGCAGGGGCTCGCGGACTCCTCCGACGCCGCCTACCGGCGGATCGGCGTCGGCTACGACAGCCGCGACTACGACGCCTCGATGCTGCTGCTCAAGCACCACATCCCGAGCGGCCGGATTCAGATGGTGATGAACTCGCCCGAGAGCCTCGTGAAGAAGAAGGAGTACGCCGACGCCCTCAACGAGCACCGGATCGACGTCGAGAAGTGGATCTTCCTCGACGAAACGACGCTGGCGGGATGAGAAATATCGGATGGGCGCAGCCCCTCGACAAGCTCGGGGCCCTGAGCAAGAGTCGAACGGGCAAGCCCGCCCCCTACGTTCACGCGCAACCTCCATGATGCCCTCCCCCGATGAATACGGCCACCGGCTGCTCGCGGGCCGCCTGGCGCAGATTCCGTCCGTGCTGAGCCGGATGCTGGCGGAGCCGATGCCGCCGTTGCAGCCGGCGACGCTCGAGTCGCGCCGGTTCATCGTGACCGGCACCGGCAGCTCCGAGGCGCACGCGCGTTACCTGGGGACGCTGTTCAATCTCCACACCGATCGCACCGCCTGCTACCTCCCGCTGTCGGGTTTCTCCGCCTACCACCGCGAGGCCTTCACCGGGAAGACCCTGGTCATCTTCAGCCAGGGCGTGTCGCCCAACGCCCAGCACGCGCTGCGCCGGCACCGCGAATTCGCCCGCGCCGTGCTGTTCAGCGCGACGACGCCCGAGGTCGCCGCGGCCGCGGGCAAGCCGGACCGCGCCGCCCTCCTGCGCGAGTTTGTCGACGCCGGCGGCGAAATCGTGGTCTTTCCCCTCGCCGAGGAGTACACGACGCTCATCCGGTTCGTCGGGCCGATGGCGGGCTATCTGGCGGGCCTGCGGTTCGTGGCGCAGTTTGCCGGCTGCCGCTTCCGCCTGCCGGCGCCGGGCGACCTGCTCCCGCTGCTCGGCACGGAGCCGCCCAACGACCTGCGCGACGCGATGCTCGACCGGCCGGAGATCTTCGCCCGCGGCTTCAACCTGGTCTGCGCCGCGCCGATCTCCGAGTTCGCGCAGAACCTGGCCTGCAAGTTCATGGAGGGCGTCTTCTGGCCCTGCCCGCTGGTGTCGGACTTCCTGCAGTTCGCCCACGGGCCGTTCCAGCAGATGGCCGCCCATCCCCGCCCGGTGGTCATCCTGCAGGGCGACTCACCGCTCGAGGCCGAGCTGGTCGAGCGCAGCCTGCGGATGCTGGACGAGGCGGGCCTGGTGGCGTTCGTCGTCCGCGTGAACGCGCCGCCGCTCTATTCGATCTTCGGCTTCGAGGCGGCGTTCAACCGCCTCGTCTTTGCCCTGATGGAACGGCTCGGCACCGACCAGGTGAACTGGCCCGGCAAGGGCCGCGACGACCGCCTCTACGGGTTCTGCCCGGACGCGTAGGAAGATATGGCGCACGCTCCCGATCGGCGGGCATAAAGCCCGCCCCACAATCGTCGAGCTGTAGGGCGGGGTCGCCGAACCCCGCCCTTCCGCCGCCCCCTATTTGGCGCTGGTATCCTCCCGGATCAGCGCCAACTGGTAGGGCAACTGCGAGTACTCCGTGTCGCGCGGGGTGGCCCGGTCCAGTCCCTGGTACAGGAACTCGAGGCGGGCCGGATCGATGGTCAGGGTCTCGTCGTAACCGTCGCGCAACATCTCGCCGTGGCTGATGTCGCGCGTCCAGGGCGTGACCCCCGGTTCGTAGCTCACGTTGGCGGTGC
>JBAIXJ010000349.1:0-16101 GCA_037916645.1 Opitutales bacterium
CGCCTCCTCGACACGCTGCCGCACCGCTATCCGTTCGTGATGCTCGACCGCGTGGTCGAGTTCATCGGCGAGGACGAACTCGTGGCGATCAAGAATGTCACGATCAACGAGCCGTATTTCGCCGGGCATTATCCGGGCAACCCGGTGATGCCGGGCGTGCTCCAGCTGGAGGCGATGGCGCAGGCCGCGGGGATCCTCCTCCTCCGGCGCGGCACCAGCGAAGGCAAGGTCGCGCTGTTCATGAGCGCCGACAAGGTCAAGTTCCGCAAGGCCGTGCGCCCCGGGGACCAGCTGGTGATCAACGCCAAGCTGGCGCGCATCCGCGGCAACAAGATCGCGACGGCGGAGGTGTCCTGCAGCGTCGACGGCTTGGTGGTCTCGTCGGCCGAGCTGATGTTCACCGTGGTCGACGAGGACAAGTTCGAGTGAGGGGCCGCCCGCGCCCGTCCGCGCCCCGAAGCCCGCCGCGCCCGCCCGTCCCTTCTCCTGCTTCATGGCCTCCCAGATTCACCCCACGGCGATCATTGAGCCGACCGTTCAACTCGGCGCGGATGTCAGCATCGGCGCCTACGCCTTCGTCGGAGGCACCGCGGTGCTTGGCGACGGCACCGTCATCCACCACCATGGGACGGTCGAGGGCAACACCGTGCTCGGCCGGCAGTGCGAGGTGTACCCCTACGCCGCGATCGGGACGAAGACGCACGACCTCAAATTCAAGGGTGGGAACCCGGGGGTGCGCGCCGGCGACCGCAACGTGTTCCGCGAATATGTGACGGTGCACTTCGCCACGCGGGACGGCAGCTTCACCCAGCTGGGCGACGACAATGTCATCCTCGCCTACAGCCACGTCGCGCATGACTGCGTGATCGGGAACCACCTCGTGATGAGCAGCCAGTCGGCCTTGGCGGGCCACGTGGTGATCGAGGACTACGTGAACATCGGCTGGGGCACCGGCGTGCATCAGTTCTGCCGGGTGGGCGCGCACGCCATGCTGGGCGCGATGTCGAAGGTGGTGCAGGACGTGCCGCCGTTCCTCATCGCGGACGGCAACCCGGCGGTCATCCGCTCGATCAACAAGGTGGGCCTGGAGCGCAGCGGTTTCACGCCGGAGCAGGTGGAGCGGATCAAGCAGATCCACCGGATCCTGTTTCGCGAAGGGCTCAACCGCGGCCAGGCGATCGAGAAGCTGCAGAAGCATCCGCAGGCGGCGACGCCGGAGTTCCAGCGCGTCTTGGCCTTCGCGGCGGCCAGCGAGCGCGGGATGATGCCGGGGCGCTGAGCGCCCGGACGCCGTCAGGACTTCTTCTTGTACACCGTCGCCGGGTCGAACAGGGGCTGGGCGGTGAACGCCAGGCGGAACGAGGGATCGTCGAGCGCCGCGAGCCGCCGGTAGAAGCAGGACTTGAAGCCGTTGTGGCACGCGGCGTTGGCGGCGCCCACCTGGTCCACCTTCAACAGCACCACGTCCTGGTCGCAGTCGGTGAACAGCTCCCGCACGAGCTGGGTGTTTCCCGATTCCTCGCCCTTGACCCAGAGCTTGTTCCGGGACCGGCTCCAGTAGGTCGCTTTCCCGGTCTTCAAGGTGTGGGCCAGGGACTCGGCGTTCATGAACGCGAACATCAGGACTTCATTGGTCTGCGCGTCCGTCGTGATGCACGGGATCAGTCCGTCGGGCCCGAACTTCGGCTGGAAGACGGTGCCGTGCTCGATCTCCTGGGTGGTGGTGCGGGCGGGGAAAGTCATGGGAGGAGAGAATATGGGAATGAGAGAATGGGAGAATGAGGGGGCGGGTGGTCAGGGAACCGGCGTTCGCTGGCCGATGCGGAATCCGACACGGTGCAGGCCCGCGGGCGGTTGGCGACACTTTTTCTCCCTCGCCCCTTACTCCCTTGGTCCCTCACTCCCCTCAGCCAGCTTCCGCAGGTAGTCATAGGCGTAGAGACCGGTCCGGTGTCCGTCACTGAAGTCAAAGCGCAGCGCGTAGTTGCCGATGCGCTCCCAGCCGACCACTGTAACGCCGCCGAAATCCCGGGCGCCGTGTCCGCCGTGTTGCTGACCGAAGATGTCGCGCTCGCCCTGCGTCTCGGCGCTGGGGGAGGCGGCCCGCAGGCGGTCCGCCGGCAGGTAGCTTTCGCGCCCGTCGCTCCAGCGGATGGCCACTTCCGAACCGATGATCTGGACGTCGACGGGGGTGAGCATGGCGCGGGATGGCTGCGGCGAACAAAACGGCGGACGGGATGACAGTAAACCAGAAATACCGCTCGCCAAACCGCTGGGTGCCGGGCCATCGATGGCCATCGGGATCCGCGCCTGCAACGAGGCCTTGCGCCCCGGCGGCCGGTGCGGCAAATTTAAAGCTTTGTTCGGACCCGTGTCCGTTTCCGCCCCCCGTCCTCGCCACCCCGCCCTCATGAAAAAAACCGCCTTTCTCCTGTTCGCCGCCGCCGGGCTGGCCACGGTCCCGGCCCCGTCCGCCGCGGCCGCGCCCAAGATCGTCGTGACCGTCGCCAACGACCTGACCGCCGCGCGTCCGGCGGAGGTCATTGCCGTCCCGGTCGGCGAGGTGCAGCGCCGGTTGCCTGGCGTGATGATCGATCATTACGTCGTCAAGGACGCCCGCGGTGCGGTGCTGCCCTACCAGGTGACCAACTTCCAGCCGGAGGAGCACCACGACTATTACCTCGAGCTGCTGTTCCCGCATGACTTTGCCGCCGGGGAGAAGACGGCCGTGTTCACGATCGAGGCGTCGGAGGCGCCGGTGCCGCCGTTTCCCACAAAGGTCTTTGCCCGGTACGTGCCGGAGCGGTTCGACGATTTCGCCTGGGAGAACGACCGCGTCGCGCACCGGATCTACGGCCCGGGGCTCGACTCGCCGGCGGCCGGCTCCACGCGGATGATCAGCAGCGGCATCGATGTCTGGTGCAAGCGGGTGCGCTATCCGATCGTCGACCGCTGGTACCTCAAGGGTCATTACCACGAGGATTCCGGCGAGGGCATGGACATGTACAACGTCGGCAAGTCGCGCGGGTGCGGCGGCACGGGCGTGTGGCGGGACGGCAAGCTGTTCGTCTCCGGCAACTGGGCGTCTTGGAAGGTGCTGGCCAATGGTCCCGTCCGCGCCGTCTTCGAACTGACCTACGCGCCGTGGGAGGCCGGCGACGGCGTCACGGTCGCGGAGACCAAGCGCTTCACCGTCGATGCCGGCCACAATCTCGACCTGGTCGAGAGCACCTTCACGATCACGGGCGCGCCCGAGGTGACGGTCGGGATCGGCCTGAACAAGAACAGCGCCGACAAGGGGCAGGAGCCCAAGGCGACCCTGACCCAAGACGAGGCCGATCACGCCCTCATCCAGTGGGAGGCGCAGAAGACCAACGGCGCGGTCGGCGAGGCGGTCGTGCTCCCGCCGGACGAGTTCCGCGGCTATGCCGAGGACACCCTCAACCACCTCATCCTCGCGCGGGCGGCCGCCGGCCAGCCGGTGCGCTACTGGATCGGCGCGGGTTGGACACGGAGCGGCGACTTTGCGACCGAGGCGGACTGGAAGGCTTACGTGGCCGCCTGGGCCGCACGGGCCGCCTCGCCGGTCAGGATCGCCAACCTGGCGACGGAATAAACCCGCTTTCACAATGAAACTGCATTACTACCCTAGTGCCGCGGAAACGAACGTGCTGGGCACGGAGCAACTGCGCGACCGTTTCCTGATCAGCGGCCTGTTCCTGCCCGGCCACCTCACGGCCCATTACACGGACCTCGACCGCATGATCGTGGGCGCGGCCGTTCCGACCGCCGCGCCGCTGTCTCTGCCCAACGCCAAGGAGGAGACCGGCACGGACTTCTTCCTCGAACGGCGCGAGATCGGCATCCTGAACGTCGGCGCGCCAGGCACGGTCCGCGTCGGGTCGGCGCGGCACGCGCTCGGCACCCTCGACTGTCTCTACATCGGAAAGGGCGAGAAGGAGGTCGGCTTCGAGAACGGTCCCGCCGGCCAGGCCCAGTTCTACTTCGTCAGCACGTCGGCCCATGCCAAGTTTCCGACCGCGCTGGCGACGCGCGCCCAGGCCGAGGTGGAAACGCTCGGGAGTGCGGCGTCCGCCAACCGCCGGCACATCTGCCGCTACATTCACCAAAAGGGCATTCCGAGCTGCGAGCTCGTGCTGGGCTTCACCGAATTCGAGGCCGGCAGCGTCTGGAACACGATGCCGCCGCACACCCACAGCCGGCGGACGGAGATCTACCTGTATTTCGACCTGGCCGAGCAGATCGTCGTCCACCTGATGGGCGAACCCAAGGCGACGCGGCATCTGATCGTGCGCGATCGCGAGGTCGTGATGTCGCCCGCCTGGTCCATCCACGCCGGGGTGGGGACGGGCAGCTACCGCTTCTGCTGGGCCATGGGCGGTGACAACCAGGTCTTCCACGACATGGACCCGGCGCCCATCGCCACGCTGCGCTGAGTTCTCCATTCAACGCCAAACTCCATTCCTCCATGAGCTCGATACTCGATCGTTTCAAACTCGACGGCAAAACCGCCCTCGTCACCGGCGCCTCGCGCGGCCTGGGCCAGGGCTACGCGCAGGCGCTCGCCGAGGCGGGCGCGGACGTGGTGCTGGTGGACATTCTGCCCAGCACCGAAACCGAGGCCCAAGTGAAGGCCGCGGGCCGGAAGGCCCTCTCGGTTGTGGCCAACCTGGGGGATCGCACCGCCATCCCCAAGGTCATCGCCGAGGGGAAGAAGCTGACCGGCCACCTGGACATCTTGGTGAACAACGCCGGCATCATCCGGCGCGAGGATTTCGACAAGTTCTCGGAGAAGGACTGGGACGACGTGATCAACGTGAACCTCAACGCCGTGTTCTTCCTCAGCCAGGCGTTCGTCCGGGAATTGCTGGCGCGGAAGGCGCCGGGCAAGATCGTCAACGTCGCCTCGATGCTCTCCTTCCAGGGCGGCATCCGGGTGCCGTCGTACACCGCCTCGAAGAGCGCGGTGATGGGCCTCACCCGGCTCATGGCCAACGAACTGGCGGGACGGGGCATCTGCATCAATGCCATCGCGCCGGGCTACATGGCCACCGACAACACGGCGCAGCTGCGCGCGGACGAAGCCCGCAACAAGGCGATCCTGGACCGGATCCCGGCCGGCCGGTGGGGCACACCCGACGACCTCAAGGGGACCGTGGTCTTCCTGGCCTCGCCGGCCGCCGATTACATCAACGGCTACACGCTCGCCGTCGACGGCGGCTGGCTCGCCCGCTGACCCCGCCGGCGCGCCTCCGCCGCGCGATCTGCTTCGGGCCGCCCGGATTCCCGGGCGGCCCTTTTTGCCGGCGTCTGCGGCCGAAGGGACATTCCCAATCTGGGTCCCGGATTTGCTTGAGTAGCGGACACGTGTCCGCTACACGTCCGATTCCCTCCGGTTTTGAGCCATCCCACCCCGGTGGCGCCCCGTGGACGCGCCGCATCCGCCATGAAAAAAGCCCCGAATTTCTCCGCCGGTCTCCGCCTCGTTCTGCTGACCGCGTGCTCCGCCGCCGTCGCCGTCCGCGCGGCCGACGCCCCGCTGCCGCGCGCCTTCGCCGGTGCCACCCCCCTCGAATGGTCCGTCCGCCTCGCCGATTCCGAAATGGCCCGGCGCGGCGACAGCCTCGTCTTCACGGAGGGCGGGCAGGCCAAATGGGACTACGCGGTCGGCGTGTTCACCCTCTCCCTCGTGCGGCTGGGCGACCAGCTCGGCGAGCCGCGGTACGGAAAATACGCCGAGTCCGTGATCGGCTCGTTCATCACCCCGGACGGCCAGATCCGCGGCTACCGCCGCGAGGACTACAACCTCGACAACATCAACTCCGGCAAGACGGTGCTGGCGCTGTTCGCCCGGACCAAGGACGAGCGGTATCACAAGGCCGCCGAGCTGCTGCGCCGGCAGCTCGACACCCAGCCGCGGACCGACGCGGGCGGGTTCTGGCACAAGCAGCGGTATCCCCACCAGATGTGGCTCGACGGCCTCTACATGGAGGCGCCCTTCTTTGCCGAGTATGCCCGGGAGTTCCACGAGCCGGCGTCGTCCTTTGACGACGTGGCGAAACAGCTCCGGGTGGTCGCGGAACACACCTACGACCCCGCCACGGGCCTCTTCTACCATGCCTGGGATGAGAGCAAGGCCCAGTCCTGGGCGAACAAGGCCACGGGCACTTCGCCGAACTTCTGGAGCCGGGCCATCGGCTGGTATGCCATGGCGCTGGTGGACGTGCTCGACTACCTGCCGGCCGACCACGCCGCGCGCCCGGACATCATCGCCACCCTCCGGAAGGTGGCGGCCGGGGTCGAGCGCTGGCAGGACGCGGGCAGCGGCCTGTGGTACCAGGTCACCGACCAGGGGGACCGGAAGGGGAATTACCTCGAAGCCACGGCGTCGAGCATGTTCGTCTACGCCCTGGCGAAGGGCGTGAACCACGGCTATCTCCCGCGCGATTATGTGCCGGTCATCCTCAAAGGCTATGCGGGCCTGGTGGCGAAACTGGTGAAGGTGGACGGCCGGGGCCAAGTGACGCTGACGCAGTGCTGCGCCGGGGCCGGGCTGGGCTACGGACGCGACGGATCGTTTGGCTACTACATCAGCGAGCCGATCGTGGACAACGACCCCAAGGGCGTGGGACCCTTCATCCTCGCCGGCCTCGAACTGCAAAAGCTGCTTGGGCTGCCGATGGCCGTCGCGGCGGCGCCCGCGGGCGCGCCGGCCGGACGCGAGGCCGCGGCACAGGTGCCCGCCGCCCCGGAATGGGCCGGGGTTGCCGGCATTCTCGCGCGGATCAAGGCGCCCGAGTTTCCCGCGCGCGAATTTCCCATCACCGATTTCGGCGCGGTGGCCGACGGGAAGACGGATTGCACGGAGGCCATCCGCAAGGCGATCGAGGTCTGCCACCAGGCCGGCGGCGGCCATGTGACCGTCGCGGTCCCGGGCATCTTCCTCACGGGCCCCATCCGCCTGCTCAGCAACGTGGACCTGCACGTCGCGACCGGCTCAACGCTGCAATTCATCCCGGACCCCGCGCGCTACCTGCCGGCCGTCTTCACGCGCTGGGAGGGGGTGGAGTGCTACAACTACTCGCCGCTGATCTATGCCTTTGAGCAGGAGAACGTCGCGGTCACGGGCGAGGGCACGCTGGACGGGGCGGCGTCGGACGAGAATTGGTGGGCCTGGGCCCGGCGCGGAGCAGACGGCCGCGCGCCCGCCCGGGCCGGCCGCGACCTGCTGAACGACCTCGGCGAGCGGGGCGTGCCGGTCGCGGAGCGCGCCATGGGGGAGGGTCATTTCCTGCGGCCGAATTTCATCCAGCCGTACCGGTGCCGCAATGTGCTCATCGCGGGCGTGCGTATCCGGCGTTCCCCGATGTGGGAGATCAACCCGGTGCTCTGCACCAACGTGATCATCCGGGGGGTCGACATCGTTTCGACCGGCCCCAACAACGACGGCTGCGACCCGGAATCGTGCCGCGACGTTCTCATCGAAGGGTGCCGGTTCGACACGGGCGACGACTGCATCGTCGTGAAGTCCGGACGCAACAATGACGGCCGCCGGGTGGGGGTGCCGTCCGAGAATCTCGTCATCCGCAACTGCACGATGAAGGACGGCCACGGCGGCGTCGTCATCGGCAGCGAGACGTCGGGCGGCTGCCGCAACATCTTCGTCGAGGACTGCCAGATGGACAGCCCGAACCTGGACCGCGCGGTGCGCATCAAGTCGAACGCGCGCCGCGGCGGTGCGATCGAAAACGTCTTCGTGCGCCGGATTGAGATCGGCCAGGTCGCCGAGGCGGTGCTGACGATCGACTTCCTGTACGAGGAGGGCGCCAACGGCCGCTTCCCGCCGACGCTGCACAACGTGGTGCTGGAGGAAGTCACCAGCCGCGCCAGCCCGCGGGTGATGTTTGTGCGGGGCATCCCCGGCGCGGAGATCGACGGCGTGCGGTTCGTGAACTGCACGTTCCGCGGCGTGCGGGCGCCGGAAGTCTTGCAAGGCGCCGGCACGGTCTCGTTCAATCATGTCACCATCGAGCCCGCCCAGGCCTCCCGCAGCCTCAACTCCCGTCAGGACAATCAATGAACCCGGCCGCCACCCCTACTCCCGCTCCCACCATCGCCGAGAAGATCGGCGGTTATCGCTGGACAATCTGCGCGCTGGTCTTCTGCGCCACGACGATCAATTACCTCGATCGCAATGTCCTCGGCCTGCTGAAGGAGACGCTGTCGAATGCCGGCGTGTTCGGCCCGGACAAGGCGGGCCAGGAGCTGAACTATTCGACGGTGGTGGTCTGTTTCCAGCTCGCGTACGCGGTGGGCATGCTCGCCGCCGGCCGGTTCATCGACCGCGTCGGGACAAAGGCCGGCTATGCCGCCTCGCTGATCGGCTGGAGCGTTGCCGCGATCGGCCACGCCCTGGCCCACACCACGGCCACCTTTGGCTTCTGGCGCGCCGCGCTGGGGTTTTCGGAGGCGGGCAACTTTCCGGCGGCCAACAAGACCATGGCGGAGTGGTTTCCCAAGAAGGAGCGCGCGTATGCCACCGGCCTGTACAACTCCGGGGCCAATGTCGGCGCGATTCTGGCGCCGCTCTACGTCCCCTACCTGGCCGCGGCCTGGGGCTGGCAATGGGCGTTCATCCTGACCGGCTTGGTGGGCCTCATCTGGATCGCCTTCTGGTACGCGATGTATGGCTCGCCCGCCGCGAAGCTGAAGAGCGGCCATCTCAGCCAGGCGGAGTACGACTACATCCACAGCGACCGGGATGAACAGGAGGCGGAGAAAGCCGACAAGGGCGGCGCCCGGATCTCCGGCGCGCGGCTGCTCACGTTCCGGCAGACGTGGGCGTTTGTGATCGGCAAGTTCCTGACCGACCCGATCTGGTGGTTTTATCTCTTCTGGCTGCCGGCGTTCCTGGCCGGCGAGAACGCCCGCAAGGTGGCCGATTACCTGACGGCGAATCCGGGTTTTGCCGGGGACGCCTCCACGGTGCCCGGCGTGATCAGCTGGCCGATCGCGGTGGCGGTGGTCTACACCGTGGCCACCGTCGGATCGATCTTCGGTGGCTGGCTGCCCAAGCGGTTCATCAATGGCGGCATGGACGTCAACAAGGCGCGCAAGCTCTCCATGTTCATCTTCGCGCTGTTTCCGCTCTCGGTGCTCCTCGCGTCGCGGTTGGGGACGATCAACACCTGGCTGGCCGTCGCCACGATCGCGGTCGCCTGCTCGGCCCATCAGGCTTGGTCCGCCAACATTTTCACCACGGTCTCCGACATGTTTCCGAAGAAGGCGGTGGCCTCGGTCACCGGGCTCGGGGGCATGTCCGGCGCGGTCGGCGGCATCCTGATCGCGCGGGTCGCGGGTCTGGTGCTCGAGCATTTCACGCGACAGGGCCGGACCGAAATGGGCTATGCGATACTGTTTGTCATCTGCGGATCGGCGTACCTGGTCGCCTGGGTCGTCATGCACCTCCTGGTGCCGAAGTTCCGGCAGATTCAGCTCAGCGAAGCCTGAGGCGTCCGCCGGCGACTGAAGCCGAGGCCGCGTCCGGATTCCCGGCGCGCTGCCGGCGGGGACGGCAGCCGGGCGTTTCGCATTGAAGAGCGCGGGGATCCGTGCCAGAAGCGGGGCAACCGCCGTCGCGCCTCGCGAGGTTCGCGCCGGCGGAATGTGGAAAGGACGCCATCATGAACTCGCAAGCGCTCGGACTGCGTGTCGCCAGCGTGATCTTCGGACTCGTGTGTCTCGCCCATCTGCTCCGGATCGTCAGCCGCCTCCCGGTTGTCATCGGAGATTTCTACCTCCACCGCTGGATGAGCGCCGTCGCCATGATTGTTTCGGGCTTCTTGTGCTTCTGGCTGTGGCGGCTCTCGAAGCCCAACGGCAGGCCGGAGGTGAAGCCGGGCCCGCCGTGACCTGACGGCGCGCCGCGCCGGGGCGGGGTGGGGCGGACGCGCTTGCGCCGGCGCCGGGCCCGCTTTTCCTTGTCCGGAGCTCCGCCATGTCCCTGGCCACCGTCGCTCCGCGGGAGTTCGCGTTGCTGTTCGCGGCGCGGATGGCCCGGCTGTTCGCCTACGGCTTCCTCGCCGTGGTGATGGTGCTCTACCTGCGGGCGCTGGGTTTCTCGGAATCGCGCGTGGGGGTGTTGCTCGCTTTCACGCTTCTTGGCGACGCCGCCATCTCCCTCACGATCACGACCCGCGCCGACCGCCTGGGCCGGCGGCGGATGCTCCTGCTCGGGGCGGTGCTGATGGTCTTGGGCGGGGCCGGGCTGGCGGTGTTCCGCAGCTTCTGGGCGCTGCTGCCCGCGGCGATCGTCGGCGTGCTCAGCCCGAGCGGAAACGAGCTGGGCCCGTTTCTCGCCATCGAACAGGCGTGCCTGGTCGAGATCATCCGGCCCGAGGACCGCACGCACGTCTTTGCATGGTCCCACGTGCTGGGGTTCACGGCGAATGCGCTCGGCGCGCTGGCCGGCGGAGGGATCGCGGCCTTGCTGCAGCGCCACGGCTGGGCGCCCCTGGCCAGCTATCGGGCCTTGTTGGGCCTGTACGCGGGATTCGGCGGCGTTCTCTTTGCCCTCTTCTTGGCGCTCCGAAGCCGGGTGGAGGCGGCCGCGGCGGATCGCGGGGCCGGGCGGGGCGTGATCCCCGCGTCCTGGCACGGGCTGCACGAGGCGAAGGCCCGCGTCGCCCGGCTCGGCGCGCTGTTCACGCTCGATGCCTTCGGCGGCGGCTTCATCGTCCAGAGCTTTGTCGCCTATTGGTTTCACCGGAAGTTCGGGGCCGATCTGGCGACGCTGGGCGGGATCTTTTTCGGGACCACGCTGCTGTCCGGGCTCTCGGCGCTGGCGGCCGTGCCCCTGGCGCGGCGTTTCGGCCTGTTGAACACGATGGTGTTCACTCATCTCCCGTCCAATGTGCTCCTCATCCTGGTGCCGTTCATGCCGACGCTCGGCTCGGCGGTCGCGGTGCTGCTCGCGCGGCACCTCATCTCGCAGATGGACGTGCCCACCCGGCAGAGCTACGTGAACGCCATCGTGCCGGCGGCGGAGCGATCGGCGGCCAATGGCATCACGACGACAATCCGGCAGCTCGGCACCGCGCTCGGGCCGCTCGCCGCCGGGCCGTTGATGGGCGTGCCCGCGCTGGCGGGCTGGTGCTTTGTCGCGAGCGGCGGGCTGAAGAGCATCTACGATCTCGCGATCTGGCGTGCGTTCCGTCACGTGAAGCCGCCGGAGGAGCAGGCGCGGAGTTGACTTGATTCCGCGGCTGCCGCGCGGACGAACGCGGCTCGGGTTCGGCCTGCTTCATTCAGTTCCGTCCGCCGTGGCCGCCAAGTGGCGGGGAGAGGCCTTGGGAAATACTTGGTGAAAAGTGGCTGAGGATGTGGACTTTTCTTGACTGTGTGGGTAAAAATGGGGAGAAGTGGGTCACTTTGGGGCGCGTATCAGGTCCTCCCCCATGCCCTCCACGACCAAATCGCGTTACACCGGTCATTTCCGGCATTCATTGGACGACAAGAATCGCCTCACGATTCCGTCGGGCTGGCGCATTGGCCACACGGAAGAGGACGATTTCGTGGCGCTGCCGCACCCGGACGGCTATGTCGCGGTTTTGCCGCCCGCCGAAGTCGACCGGCTGTACGACAAGGCGGCGGCAAAAAACCTGAGCGACAGCGAGGCGCAGGATGTCCTGACGCAGCTGTTCGCCCACGCCCAGACCCTGCGTTTCGACAAACAGGGTCGCATCGGCCTCTCGCCGGAGCTGCTGACCCACGCCGGCATCGCGAAGGAGGCGGTCCTCGCCGGATCGCTCAGCAAGTTCGCGATCTGGAGTCCGGACCGCTGGGACGCGAAGGGACAGCGCATGGATCCGCAGACGTATCGCGACCTCATGCGGCGCGCCGGCATCTGACCCGCCGAGGCCAACCCCTTTTTTTCCCATGGACTCTGTACGCGATCTGCTCTCCTGCCGCCGGCCGTTGTTCACGACCTGGACGTTTGGGCGCCGCCGTTACTACTCGCCGTTGGTTCATGCCGTGGCGGCCCGCATGGAACACGCCGCGCTGTCCGGATCCTTTGCCGGTCCGGAGACCGGCCCGCAGGCCGCGCGGGCCGACACGGCGGTGGAGCCGGAGAACCACCGGGCCACGGCCGGGCACGAAGTGCTTTTGTGTTCATGATCGCCGGGGGGCTCATCGCGCTGGGTGTTTTGCTGCTGGCCGGCTTTGCCGTGCTGGTAGCCGCCGCCCTGCGCGCCCCTGAAGGCTATGAGGACGAGTCGGGCTTCCACGAAGGTGTCGAGGCGCGTCCGGGCGCGATGCTGGAGGCCATGGTGCTGGATGCGGCGGTGCTGGACACCCGCGTTCTGAAGTCCGCGATGCTCGTGCCGACCGCCCCGCACGCCCCCGATCATGTGCACGGCACGCCATAGCCTCGGGGGGCCGGCGATGAGCGGTGGCCATCAAGCCGTCCTGTTGCACGAGGTGATCGAGTTTCTCGCGCCCCGGGCCGGCGGGCGGTATCTGGATTGCACGTTCGGCGGGGGAGGGCACAGCCGGGCGATCCTCGAGTCCGCCCCGGACACGCGCGTCGTGGCCCTGGACCGGGACCCCGCGGCGCAGGTCCGCGCCGCCATCCTGCGCGAAGAATTCAGCGGGCGCTTCGGCCTGGTCGACCGCGACTTCGCCCGGCTGGGGCAGCTCGAACTGGGGACTTTTGACGGCATCCTGTTCGATCTCGGCGTCTCGTCCTTTCAGCTCGAGGACGCCGCGCGCGGGTTCTCCTTCCGGCAGGACGCGCCGGCGGACATGCGGATGGACCCCCGCACCGGCGTCCCGGCGGCACAGTGGCTCGAGACCGCGACGGCGGAGATGCTCGTCCGGGCGGTCCGGGATTTCGGCGAGGAGACGCATTGGCGCCGGATCGTCCGCGCGCTGGAGGCGGCCCGCGGCACGGGGGCGCTGCAGCGCACGGCCAGCCTGGCCGCGGTGATCGCCGACGCCATCCCGGCCCGCGACCGGCATGGGGCGAGGATTCATCCGGCGACGCGCACCTTCCAGGGCATCCGCATCGCGGTGAACGACGAGCTGGGCGCCCTGGAGCAGGCGCTGCCCGCGGCCTTCGCGCGACTCATGGCGGGCGGCGTCCTCGGTGTGATCAGCTTCCATTCGCTGGAGGACCGCCTGGTCAAGCGGCTCTTCCGGCGCTGGTGCGGCGAGCCCGAGACCGCGGCCGATGCCACGCCGCGCCAGCTGCGCGTCCGGGTGGCCGCGCCGCTCACCCGCCGGCCCGTCACGCCCGGCGACGCCGAACTCGCCGCCAATCCGCGCAGCCGCTCCGCCAAGCTCCGCGCGGTGCGCAAACTCTGACCTTCCCGGCCGCCCCGCCTCCGCCCCATGCAAAAGACCGATGCCCATGCATTCATCAATCAGGTCCTGGTCTACAGCCTGATGATGCTGGTGTTCACCGGCTCGATCGGCCTCGGCACCGTGTGGCTCCGCCATGAGATCTCGGTGGTTGCCAACCGCAACCAGCGCTTGCAGGCGCGGCTCGCCGAGGTGCAGCGGCACATCGACGATTTCACCGCGGAGATCGCGGCCGCGCAGAGCACCGACAACCTCATCCGCCTCAACGCCCAGTGGCGGCTCGGGCTGGTGCAGCCGCGGCCCGAACAAAGCGAGTTCGTCGGGGGTGACGTCGTGCAGCGTTTCGCCGCCCGGCGCAGCCAGGAACTTCTCACCGTCGAGGTGCAACCGGCCGTCCTGCGCCGCGGCAACCCCCGCTGACCGCCATGTCGAAGGGCTTTGCCTCCAATTTCCGGGTCGTCTCCCTCGCCACCGGCATCCTCCTCTGCTTCGGCGGCGTGGCGGCGCGTCTGGTCAGCCTGAGCGTCGTGGATCGCCCGGAGCTGCTGAAGTACCTCGAGCAGGCCCGGCGGTCCTTTTACGTCGAGAGCGCGCGGCGCGGCAACATCCGCGACGCCCGCGGCGAAATCCTGGCCACCAGCCGCCCGTATATCGACATCGGCCTGGATCCGCAGGCCCTCCGGCCCGGGGACGAGGCCCGCTGGCCGGACCTGGCGAAACTGCTGCACGTGAGCCTGGCCGACATCCGCGCGGCCGCCGCCCGGCGCACGGTCGAGGTGCCGGGGGACGACCGCGGTCCGCGGCCGGTCCAGTGGGTGAAGCTGGCCGAAGGCGTGGACGAGACCGTCGACGACCAGGTCAAGGCGCTGAACATCCGCGGCGTCTACGGCAACCGCAACTACCGGCGGTTCTATCCCTACAACTCGCTGGCCGCGCACATCATCGGCTATCTCAACCGCGAGGGCGAGCCGGCTTCGGGCGTCGAGCGCTACATGAACTTCTTCCTCCGCGGCCAGGACGGCTGGCGGGAGTCGGAGCGCGACGGCCGGCGCCGGGAGCTCGCGCAGTTCCAATCCCGCGAGGTGCCGCCGATCGACGGCTACGACGTCACCCTCTCCCTCGACATGAACATCCAGCATATGATCGAGGCGGAGCTGCAGGTCATCGTGCAGAAATACGCGCCCCAGAAGGCGACGATCATCGTGAGCGACGCGCGCACCGGCTTCCTGCTCGGGCTCGCGAACTATCCGACGTTCAACCTCAACGAGTACGGCAAGGCCGCGATCGGCGACCTGCGCGACTGCGCCGTGACCGACCTGTACGACCCGGGCTCGGTCTTCAAGATCGTCGCTGTCAGCGGGGCGCTCAACGATCGGCTGGTCACCCCGGACAGCGCCTTCGACTGCTCGCTCGACGAAGTCCAGTATCGCGGCCGCCGCCTGCGCCTGCCGCCGGACGACGAGCCCAACGGAGTGCTCAGCGTGGCGGGGATCCTGGCGCGATCGAGCAATCGCGGCACCGACCAGCTGGCGCTGTTGCTCGGCGCGCAGCGTTTCTATGACTACGCGCGCGCCTTCGGCTTCGGCCAGAAGGCGGGCTTTCCGTTCGGGGGCGAGGTCGACGGCCTCATGGCGGCGCCGAAGGACTGGGACGGGCTGACGATCACCCGCATGCCCATCGGGTACTCCGTCAGCGTCACGCCGATCCAGATGCATTTTGCGATGGCCACGATCGCGAGCGGTGGCGTGCTCCTGCGGCCGCAGTTGTTCCGGGAGGTGCGCGACGAGCACCACCAGCTCGTGTTTGATTTCGACGACCGTCCGAGCCGGCGGGTGATCAGTGAGCGGACGGCCCAGACGATGGCGCGGCTCCTCATGGGCGTCGCCTCGCCCGGCGGAACCGCGCCCGACGCCGGCATCCCGCACTTCGAGGTCGCCGGCAAGACCGGCACGAGCCAGCAGGTCATCGACGGCCACTACTCCCCGCGCCACCACGTGGGGTCGTTCGTGGGCTTTCTGCCGGCCAGCCGACCCGACGTGGTCATCTCGGTGATCGTCGACGGCGGCGACGCCCGCTGCCCCGGGGGGGTTGCCTACGGCCGCGTCATCGCCGCGCCGTCGTTCCGGACCATTGCCGAGCAGCTCATCCAGTATCGCAACATCGTGCCCGTCACGGACCTGTCGGCGAACCGCCTGGCGCAGCAGGACCGGCGGCTTCGGCCCGGCCGCGCAATCCTCCGGTGATCGCGTACCGTCCCCAGAACTACACGCTGGTCCACGCGTTCCGCCGGCGCCCGCCGGCCTCGGCCCCGGGCGCCCGGCGGTTCGCGCCCCGCATCTTCAAAATGGCTCCGAAACTGCAGGACTTCTTTCCGGCTGACGAGGTGGTCGCCGTCCGGGGCGACCTCGACCGGCCGATCTCGGGCCTGACGATGGACAGCCGCCGCGTCGTGCCGGGCAACCTCTTCTTCGCCCTGCCCGGCTTGCGCACGGACGGGGCGGCGTACATCGACGAGGCGATCAACCGCGGCGCCGTGGCCGTGGTGACCCAGCGCCCGGTGACGCGGCCGCACGGACGGGTGACGTTCATCCAGGTGGCCGACGCCCGCGCGACCCTCGCCCGCGTGGCCCAGCGCTATTTCCGGTTTCCCGATCGCGAGCTCGCGGTCATCGGCGTGACCGGCACGAACGGCAAGACGACCGTCACCCACTTGCTGAA
>JBAIXJ010000350.1:0-2102 GCA_037916645.1 Opitutales bacterium
GACGGGAGGCCCTTCGTGCTCGTGACCTCCGATCACCATTATGGGGCCGTCATCGACGCCGATTTCGACTACGTCCGGTTCCTCGACGGCCTCGCCGCCGCCGGCATGAACCTGACCCGCATTTATCCGGGCGGCATGTTCGAACCCGTCGACAAGTACATCGCCGCCAACCCGCTCGGGCCGCGTCCGGGGCGGCAGATTCTGCCGTGGCTGCGGTCCGCCGAACCCGGGGCGAATCCCGCGCTCGCGGCGCCCGGTCAGCCGTCATTCAAGTTCGATCTTGAGCGCTGGAATCCCGACTACTTCGCCCGCCTGAAGGCTTTCGTCGGCCACGCCCGCGACCGCGGCATCGTGGTCGAGGTGGCGTTCTTCAACGGGATGTACGCCGACTGCTGGCCCCTGATGCCGCTCTACCACGCGAACAACGTCCAGGGCGTCGGGCGCTACGAGGCCGCGGACTGCGGCCTCTTCACGACGTGCGACCCCCGCAATCAGGACGTGCTCCGCTACCAGCGCGCCTATGTCGGCAAGATCGCCGCCGAGCTGAACGCGTACGACAACGTGATCTACGACCTCTGTGACGAGCCCCAGCTCCAGGGCCTGCCCGACGGCAACGTCACGTTCATGACGGCGGACAAGGTGACGCCTTGGCTGCATGCGTTGCGGGACGCGTTCCTCGAGGCCGAGGCCGCGCTCCCGAAGAAACACGTGCTCGGGCAGACGGTGCAGAGCTCATCGCCCGACCTCTCCGCGGAGCCGTGGTGCGACTGGCTGCCGACGGAATATGTCCGCGCCGCCGCCGCGGCGCTCAAGGAGGACTACGCGGCCCGCAAACCACTCGTGAACGTCGAGTCGGACTACTACGGCGGCGCCCTGGTCAAGCCCTACGGCGTCGACGACGTGCGCGTGGAAGGCTGGTGGTTCCTGGTCGGCGGCGGCGCGGGCGTCATCAACCTGAACGGCGAGTATCACCGCGGGCAGGAGCTTGGGGGCGCGGACACCCGCGAGCGCATCGTGCCGCAGCGGAGGGTGCTGAAGGATTTCATGGAGGGGCTCGATCTCGCGTCAGCCGCCCGCTTCGAGGGCATCCGCGGCGTCCCTGCCGGCGCGTACGCCAGTGCGCTCGCCACGCCGGGGCGCGAGTACGCCGTCTACCTCTTCCATGCGAAACCCGACGGCGCGTGGGGTGCGCACTTTGTCGCCACGCCCGGGGACTATCGCGACACGTTCACCCTTCAGGCCATCCCGGCGGGCCGTTACCGGCGGGAATGGATTGATCCGGCCAATGGCGCGGTCCGGGAAATGGGGGACCTGGACTGGCGGGGCGGTGACCTCGACCTGACGACCCCGGCCTACACGCTCGACGTGGCGCTGCGCCTGCGCGCCGCGGCGGCCCATTGACCGGTGCCGAAACCATTCCTGGTTCTGCTCGCGGTGCTGGCGCTCGTCGCCGCGGTGGCGGCGCTGAAGCTTCTGGCGTCGTGGGCGCGAAGACGCGGCGCCTACGAGCTGCGGGCGGCGCTGTTCACCGCGGCGGAGCGATCGTTTCTCGCCGTGCTGGAGCGCAACCTGCCGCCGGGCGTGCGCGTGTTCGGCAAGGTGCGGCTGGGTGACATCTTTGCCGTGAAGAGCGGACTCAGCGCCGGGGACCGGCAGGGCGCGCGGAACCGGATCGACCGCAAGCACGTGGACTTCCTGCTGGTGCGGGCCGCGGACCTTGCCCCGCTCGCGGGCATCGAACTCGACGATCGTTCGCACGAGGCGGCGGAGCGCCGCGAGCGCGACGCGTTTGTCGACGCGGTCTTTGCCGGTGCCGGCCTGCCGCTGCTGCATGTCACGGCGCAGCGGGCCTACGACGCGGCGGAGATCCGGGCGAGGGTGGCCGGCGTGCTGGCGCAAGGTGGTGGCAGCCGAGGCTGAGCAGGATCTTCACCACAAAGGCACCAAGACCCAAAGGTAGGGACGGACCGCCCTCCTTCGCCAAGCCTTCGGAGCGCAGGCTGGGCCGTCCGTTCGAGCATTGTCCGTGAACTTTTTGCGCCCCCTGGCGGCCGGGACTAGGGTCTGCTGTACGAAATCCGCCACAGCGTACCGTTGGCGTC
>JBAIXJ010000351.1:0-2964 GCA_037916645.1 Opitutales bacterium
GTCTTCGGCCTGCCCGGCGCTTTCCTCGGGATGCAACGCCTCGTGGTCGGAGGCCGACTCGAGATGCGTGGTGACGAAGGCGCGCGGTTCCAGGGAGGTCTCGATCACCCGTTCGATCTCGGTGGCGGTCCGATGCGCCTCGGTCAGGGAAAGGCCTTCCGGGAACAAGAGGTGGAATTCGACATGGTGCGCGTCCCCAACGCTGCGGTGGCGCAGTCGGTGGTAGCTCAGGCTGCGCTGCTGGGTCTCCCGTTGCAGGATCTCAGTGAGCTTCGCATGCGCCTGCGGATCGGCGCGGTCCATCAGGCCGAAGAACGCCGACCGCATCAGCTCCCCGCCGGAGCGGAGGATGTTGCAGGCCATGATAATCCCGCAGATGGGGTCGAACGGCAGCCATTTCGTGGTCAGCACGAGGATCAGGCCGACGATCACCGCGAGGCTGGTCCAGAAATCGGTCAGCACGTGCTTGCCATTGGCCACCAGGATCAGGGAGTGCTTGCGCCGCCCTTGCCAGACCAGGTAGCTGCCGAGCGCGCAGTTGATGGCGGCGGCCGCGGCCGTCAGGAGGGTGCCGACGCCGAGGTTCTCGAGGGCCAGGCCGGCGAGCCATTTTTGGATGGACACGTAGATGATGTAGATCGCCGCCAAGATGATCATCGCGCCCTCGAAACCGGCCGAGAAAAACGAGATCTTCGCGTGGCCGTAGAGGTGGTCGGCGTCGGCGGGGCGGTAGGAGAGCCGCAGGCTGTAGGCGGCGAAGATGACCGCGGCCACGTGCACCACCGACTCGGCGGCATCGCTCAGGATGGCGGCGGAGCCGGTCAGCAGGTAGGCGCCCATCTTCATCACGAACATCACGAGGCCGATGCCGAGCGAGAGATTCATCGCAAAGCTCAAGGCCTTGCGGTCGGCCGCAGACTGGGCGGAAACGTTCATGGGCTGGAGAGAATGGGCTTAGGCGAAATCAGACACCGGTCAAGGGCCGGGAGGCGGTTCGCCGAGCCGGTATCGGACGTAATCCACGTCGATGCTGCCGCCGTTGGGGCCGTAGCAGAACACGGCGGGCCGCGCGCCTTTCCACTTGGCGAACTTCAGCTTCACCACGACGCCGGCGTCGGCGTAGGTTCGGCCGTCGAGGCTGTAGAGCAGGCGGCCGGTGTCGCCGTCGTAGGCGCCGCGCAGCCACACGTCGCGGCCGGACAACGGCGGACCCGCGCCGCCGTCCCAGACGAGGCGGCGGGTGCCTCCGGCCTGTTCCACGCCGATCCACGACAACTCGGCGCCGCTCAGGAAGGCGAATCCCGCGCGCTGGCCGTCGGCCATGGCGCCGGCGTCGAGTCTGACGTCGATCGTTCCGGCCCGACCCCAGAGTTTTTCCGTCAACGTATTGCGGGCGGTCGCGGGGCTTGTGGCCGGCAGGGCGTTCAGGCGCAGCCAGCCTGGCCGCGCGGTCAGCGACCAGGCCGAGTCCACCGGGTTGTGGTTCCACTGCCACATCGGCGACAGGGTGCGTGCGTCGAACTCGTCGCTGCGCTGCGGGTGGCGGATCGGAGCGGTCACCCCCACCGCCGGCTTGGTCCAGCGATCCACCGTCTGCCCGTGGTCGCCGAACACCGGCCAGTCGTCCGTCCCCCACGTGACCGGCAACAGATGGGCGATGCGGCCGAGGAAGCCGGTGGACTTGAACGCGAGGAACCACCAGTCGCCGTTCGCGAGCTCCACCAGCGCGCCCTGATGCGGACTGCCGGCCGGCAAAACCTCGCGGCGCTCGTAGGGGCCGCGCAGGTCGCGCGAGCGCAGCACCGTCTGGCCGCCGGTGCCCACGCCGCCCTCGGGCAGGGAGATGGTGTACCACCCGTGGCGTTTGAAGAGCTTCGGGCCTTCTGCCACCCGGCCGCGGTAGATCTCCACGCCGTCATCGAGCAGACGGCTGCCATCCGGGCTCATCCGGTGCAGGATCAAGGGACCCGCCCCCGTCCGGCTGTGGACGAGATAGGCCGCGCCGTCGTCGTCCCAGAACGGGCACGGGTCCTCCCAGGCGTCGACGGCCTTGACCGTCACCGTGTCCGACCAGGGGCCCGCCGGATTCTGCGCGTGCCACATGAACAGGCCGTCGTGCGGCGTGCAGACGAAGATGAAGTAGGTGCCGTCGTGGTGGCGCAGCGTCGGCGCCCACGTGCCCTCGCCGTAGCCGGTCATGGCGTCGTACTTGGGGCTCATCGTCAGGCGGGGGAAGACCTGGCCGACGTACTCCCAGTTCACGAGGTCGCGGGAGTGCAGCACCTGCATGCCGACGAAGTGGAAGTCCGAGGCGATGAGGTAGAAATCGTCGCCCACCCGGATCGCATCCGGGTCCGAAAAATCCGCCGGCAGGATCGGATTGCGATAGGTGCCGTCGCCCTGGTCGCCCCAGGGCAGCGGCAGGTCGTCGTCCGCCCACGCCAGTGATGCGCCCGCCGCCAGAAGGACCAGGATCCGGAGGGGCGACAGCAGCGTCACGGCGGAACCGACGAGGTTCACTCGACGTCCGTGCGGAAGGGCGACGCCGGCAGTCCGGCGGCGTTGAACAGGTTCCCCCCCGGCACGTTTGCCCAGCCGTAGCGCACGGCCACCGGCTGCGCGACGCCGTCAGCCGATACGGCGACCGTGTCGCCCTCGATCACGGCCTTGGCGGGATGAAAGACCTTATCCACGCCGGCGAGAGTGAAGCCGGTGAGCGGACCATCCTTGGCCACGAGGCCGCCGCCGAGATGGGTGAAACGCAGCACCGCGCGGCCGCCGTCGATCTGCACCGAGGCATAGGCCGGGCCGGAATACTCGATCTTCTCGCCGTAGGTCAGCGCCCGCGCGGCCAGCGCGAGCCGCGCCCCGACCGGCTGCTTGTGCGCCGGATGGATGTCGGTGGCGTCGCCGCAGTCGATCGTCACGGCCAGCGCCGTGTTCGGCGTGCGCTGCCAGGTCAGG
>JBAIXJ010000352.1:0-19143 GCA_037916645.1 Opitutales bacterium
GTCTCGTCCGGCGGGGCATCCGCGTCGCCCAGTACGATGCCACCTGCATGCTGGTGGAGAAGGTCTGGAAGGCCGCCCGGGAATTCGGCCGGGAGGGCTACACCGTGATCATCCACGGCAAGGCCGAACACGAGGAAACCAAGGCCACGTTCTCCAACTCCCGGCGCTTCGCCCCGTCGCTGATCATCCGCAATCTCGAGGAAGCCCGGCAGATCGGCGACCTCATCCTCGACCCCACCCCGGCGCGCCGGGCCGCGTTTGCCGAGAAGTTCGCCGCGCTGGCCACGCCCGGCTTCGACCTGGGCCGCCATCTCGACCGCATCGCCGTGGTCAACCAGACCACGCTGCTGACCAACGAGACGATCGAGATCATCGACCATTTCCGCCGCATCTTCCGGAGCAGATTCGGCCCGGCCGACGGGGACGCCCGCGTCGGCGGCAGCGGCAAGCGGGACACCCTCTGCTACGCCACCCAGGTGAACCAGGATGCCCTGAGCCGGGCGCTGGCGGAGCCGCTGGACGCGGCGTTCGTGATCGGGGGCAAGAACAGCTCCAACACCTACCAGCTCTTCCGTCTGTGCGAACGGCGGATGGCGGAGCGGGCCTATTTCATCCAGTCCGAGGAGAACATCCGCGGTCCGAAGGAGGTGGACCACTATGTCTTCCCCACGCGCCGCCCCGGACCATCCGGCACCATGGAACGCCGCGAGTTTCCCTGCGGCGGCGATCCGCTGCGCATCCTGATCACCGGCGGCGCCTCCTGCCCCGACGGCCTGATCCAGCAGGTGGTGGCGCGCATCAACTCGTTCTTCCCGCCGGAGCGCCTGCGCCCGGTGGAGGACGTGCTCGGCTCGCTCCAGCCGCCCGCGCGGGAGACCGGCTGACGCCGGGCGGCGCCCGCCGTCAGCATCCCGCGATCAACGGCACAAAGCGCACGGGCCAGAGCTGCCGCCAGGCGTGCCGGCCATCCGGGCTGCGTTCGACGAGCACGAGGACCTGGTCCCCGTCCGGCTCCCCGAGCGGCATGATCAGCCGGCCCCGGTCCTTGAGCTGCGCGAGCAGCGCCGGCGGGAGGTCGGCGCCCGCCGCCGTGACCATGACGGCATCGAACGGCGCCGCCTCCGGCCAGCCTTGCGTGCCGTCGCCGGTGCGCACGCGGATGTTGGCGTAGCCCAGCCGCGCCAGGCGGGCACCCGCGGCCTCCGCCAGCTTTGGAATGCGCTCGATCGTGTAGACTTCGCGCACGATCTCGGCGAGCACGGCCGCCTGGTACCCGGAGCCCGTGCCGACCTCCAGCACCCGGTCGGCCGGTCCCAGCTGGAGTTGCTCGGTCATGTACGCGACCACCGCCGGCTGCGAGATCGTCTGCCCGCACGCGATGGGCAGCGCGCGGTCATCGTACGCGGCCTCCCGCAGGTCCGCGGGCACGAATGCCTCCCGCGGCACCGTCTGCATCGCCCGCAAGACGGCGGGACTGGAGACCTCCTCCAGCCGCAAGCGGCGTTTCATGGCGCGAAACTAACGCGCCGCTTCTCCGTTGTCGACGGCGATCGCCGGCGTCAGAAGCGCAGGCTGAAGCCGCTCTGGAAGCCGTAGGTCGAACTCATGTCGATCTGCGCGGTGCGGCCGTTGAGCGTCTGGTCGTAGTTGCCGCTCTTCTGGTAGGTGGCGCCCAGATAGAAGCCCGTGCGTTCCGTCAGCTGGTACTCGGCGTCCGCGTCGGCATAATAAGCCGGGATCGCCAGGTCCTTGGTGGCCTCCTCGGTGGTGGTGAGCTGGCTCTCCACGTCGGTCAGATCGATCGATTCCTCGGCCAGGTAGCGCGTGCCGATGAAGGCCATCGCCGCCCCCGCGCTCAGGCTGATCTTCAACCGTTCCGTCACCGGGAACCGAAGGAGCGGACCCACGCGGATCGTGTAGTAGGAGCCCTTGATCTGCCAACGGCCGTGCAGGTTGGTGGTTCCGGTGGTGACCGTGCGGCTCGTGGGCTGGCTGCCCAGCAGGGTGCTGGTGTCCACCGACCTGGTCTGCGGGCTCCCGTCCGGGTTCAACACGGGGTTGCCGTTCGCATCATAGACGTACTGGGTGCCGTACGACGGGGCGGAATACGGCGCCACCGGCACGGGCTGACCATAAAGGGAGTAGACGTCCGTGGTCGTCACCAGCGTGGCGGGCACCGTGCTGGTCATCTTTCCCAGCAGCGAGGTGAAACTGAACCCGCCCATGAGCGAGAGCTCGAGCTTGCCGAACTTGTGGATTGTCTTGCCGACCTCCAGTTCCCAGCCGGAGCCGTTCGTGCGCTTGGCATTGTAGCCTCCGCCGGCCGGCGTGACGCCGTAGTTGTGGAAGGCGATGTCGTTCGTGGACGTCACCTGGGAGGTGAAATCGTAGTTCCACGTGTTGGTCAGCCCGTCGTTCACCGGATTGCCGTTGGGGTCCTTCCGGGGATCCAGATTCACCACACCGTCCATGTAGCTGCGGGTCTGGGACCCGGTGGTGTCGCCGATGGAGGCCGTGCTCGCGAGATAGCCGAGCTGGCCGAAGGAAACCTTGGGCCCGCCGACATAGCGGAGGCCGAACTTGAGCGACGACCCCGTCGGCACAAGCGGGAAGTAATCCATCTCGTCCTCGTCATCGTCGGACTGGGCGTGGAGCACCCCGGCGGCGAAAGCCAGGCCGGCGACGAGGACGAGGACCTTTCTCATGGACGAACGGAAAGGAAGCATTGGTGGCGATGGGGGGGCGAGCTAAAAGTAGAATCCGGCGCCCGGCGGCCCGGGACGGCGGCGCGGACGATGAGGTTCCGACCCGTCTGCGGCGGGGCTGTTCCCGCGATCCGGTGCCCGCCTCATTCGTTGAACTCGTTGAACTTCTTGCCTTCTTTCTCCGCCTTGAGCGCCGCGGCCACCGCGGGATCGACGGCCGCCTCCCGCTCCCGCAGGCGCTTCTCCTTCGCCTTCAAATCCTCATCCCTCTGCTCCTGTTCGACCTCCTTCTCCTGCTGGCTCTGGATCTTCTCAAACAGGCGCGCCTCATTCTCCTCCACAAACGCCTCGCGATCCTTGAGCGCGGCCCGCTGCTCCTTCAGGGACTGCTCCTGGCGCTCCAGCTCGGCTTTGAACTGATCCAGCGCCGCCCGCTCCTCGTTGGACGGGGCGGTCACCGGCGTGCCCTTGGCCGCGGCCTGGATCACCTTCTCGCGGGCCATCAGCAGCGCCTCGGTCTCCGCGAGCTCGCGCTCCTTGTCCGCGAGCTTGGCCACCAGGTCACCCACCGCGATCTCGCGCTCCTCCAGCTTGCTCTCGAGCTGCCGCAACGTCCGCTGGAGCTCGTCCACCTGCGTCGGGGTCAGCGCCTGCTGTTCCCCCCAAGGCGCCCGCGTCGCCGCCATGATGGCGTTGATCGACTTGCGCGCCTCGTCCGACATGGCGGCCGGCTGGATCTGCAGCCGCCGCCGCAACGAGAGGATCCGCTCCGGGGGTGGACGCGGCGGGAATTTGATCGGGCCCGGGGATCCGGGCGGCTGGACCGGGGTTGTGTCGCTCATTTCTTGAACCAACGCGAAAACAGGCCCTTCACGCCGCGCTTCTTCTCGGGCTCAGGCTCCGGCGCCGGCGCCTTGGGTCCGGCCGACCGCAGCGCCGGCTCCAGCAGCTCCTGGACGAGCGTTTCCGTCATGGGGTCTTCGAGCACGACGAGGTAGCGTTCGACCGAGCCGCCCTCGTTGACGAGGGTCGTCAATTCGCCGAGTTCCGTCTTGAAAAGGGCGATGACCCGCGCCGCGCGCTCGCGCAGGCCGGCTTCGACCTGCCGCAGCGCCTCCTTGGTGATGCGGGCGGCCTGCGCCTCCTCGTCGGCCTTCAGCTTCCCGCCGAACCGGCGGAACAGCGCCAGGCGCTCGCCCGCCGGGAGCATCCCCACCAGGTGGCCGAGGGCCTCGGGCAGATGCAGCCCCTTGGAGCCCGCCCGGAACGGAAGGATCGTCGCCAGCGCCTCCTCGTTCACATGGGCCAGCGCGTTCAGCAGGGTCCGAAAATCGCCGCCGACGATGACCTGGGGCGGCATGCTTTGGGCGAAATTGGCGAACTCGCGCAGCGTGGTGATCTTCTCCAGCCGGCAGAATTCCTTCGTCTCCGCCGAGACGACCGCGAACTCCATCGGGAATTCCGGCGGGATCTCGAGCTTGGCGAGGTTCTTCAGCAGCGGATTGTCCTGCGCCGCCGCCACGGCGGTCTGGTCCACCATCTCCCCGAACGGATTGTCGAAGGCGAGCGTCTCCTGGAGGATGTGGATCAGCTGGTCGACCCGGTCCGGAAAGCCGTTCAGCCCGGGCACCAGTTGCAGCTCCTCGAACGAAAGATCGATGTACTTGGCCGGCGTTTCTTCCTCGCCCTTCAGGGGCCAGTCGGGGGCGTCCAGATTCTGCGCGAGGCTGTTGAGCGACGTGTCCACCATGATCGAGGTGTGGAAGCCCATCCGCACCTGATCCCAATCCTTCGCGGTGTACTTTGCACTGGGAGTGCTCATAAGGGGTAGACCGCCCGCCGGTCAGGAGAGGAGTTCGCCTTGCTTGACGAGCTCCAGGGCCACCCGGCGATAGTCGTTGAGAACGTTGTCGGTCTCCTCGCTTTCCTGCTGGCCCACGAGGATCACGGGCAGGCCGAGGGCCACCGCGCGCCGGACGACGGTGGCGTCGCGCACCTGCGCCTCGAAGAGCTTGGCGGAGGTGGCCACGCGCCGCTGCGTCCGATACTGGTTCAGGCGCAGCTGCATTCGCATCTTGGGCACCTCGTTGTCGACCCCCGTCTTGACCGAATTGAAGATGATGCCCTGCACGGCCGCGGGCGGCCCCATCGCCGCGGTGCGAAAACTGGCCGACAGCTGGTGGAACTTGTGGAGTTTCTCCACCAGCAGGGTGAAGCCGATGAGGCTGAGCGCATCCGGGTTGGCCGGCACGTACATTTCGTTGGCCGAAAAGACGCCGCATTGGGAAGCGCGCAGGATGTTGGGCGGGCAGTCAAACAGCACGAAGTCGTAATCGCCCTCGATCTCCCGCAGCTGTTCGTTGAACAGCAGGTACGGCGGCTTGCGCGGATCACCTTCAAACTCGGCCTCCAGATCCACCAGGTTGAAGGTGGTGGGAATGATATCCAGCCCGGGCAACAGCTTCTCGCCGGTTTTTCCTTCAATGACGTCCTTGATCAGCAGGTCCTTCAGCTTGGCCTTGCCCGGATCGAAAATCGAGTACACCGCGCCGTCGCCCGTGGCGTTGATCTTGTTCCAGCGCTCGAGCCGGAGCAGCCAGATGCTGGCGTTCGACTGCGTGTCCAGATCGAACATCAAGACCCGCTTGCCCAGCTTGGCCAAGCACGCGGCGACGTTGATGATCAGGGAAGTTTTCCCAACACCGCCCTTGTAATTAACAAAAGCTATCTTTCTCGGCATCGCAGAGATGTGTTAACACACGGTCGCCAAGGAAATTGAAAATGGCAAGTTGGTCGCATCGCGCGAGTCTAAAAAGCACCCCCATGGTTTTGACCGTTTTTTCGCGGTCAACAACCAAAATGGAACGCGCGTCCGACGGCGAGAAATTTCCTGCTCGACGCGCCCGGGCGGAAGGGAGGGCCGGCGGCGGCGGCGATCGTCCCGCGCCGGCCGCCGCGCGCCCAGTCCGGCGCCGCGATTTGACCTGGAAATGACCTCGCCGCCATGGGGGTGTCACGGGACCGTGCTTCCCTGCCCGCATGGCGATCACGATCCTGGCCGTCGACGATGAGCCCGACATCACCGAGCTGGCCCGTTTTCACCTCGGGCGCGCCGGCTACGAGATCCGCACGGCCGCCAGCGGCCGGGCGGCGCTGGAGTTGATCAGCCGCCGCCGTCCGGACCTGGTGGTGCTGGACCTGATGCTCCCCGACATCGACGGATTCGGCCTCTGCGAGATTCTGCGGCGCGACCCGACTCTGGCGACCATCCCCATCATCATCCTTTCCGCGTGGGCGACACGCGAAGCCCGGACGCTCGGACAGGACTTCGGCGTGCTGGCGTATCTGACCAAGCCCTTCGACCCGAGGGAACTCGTGACGCTGGTGAACCGTCTGCTGCAGCCGGCTCCACCGGGTGGGACGGCCCTGTGACCGCGGCGGGCGCCGCGCCGGTCAATCCTCGCTGATGGTGAACACCACGGGGACGCTCATCCGGAACCGGACTTTGCGGTTGTGGTAGTAGCCCGGCTCGAACTTCCACTTGGCGATGGCGCGCAGCGCCGCCTCCTCAAAAGCCGTGTCAGTCGCGCTGACCGCCACCGGACTGTGCACGTTGCCGGACTCATCCACGACAAACTCGACCACGACTCTGCCCTCGATATGCCGGAGCCGCATCTCGCGCGGATAATCCGGAGCCAACTGCGCGCGCGGTCTCGGTTCACGGTCCAGGAACCGGACATCGATCGGCCCCGACGGCATGCGGGTTCCCGATGTCCCGAAATTCCAGTCCGGCTTGATCACGGTAATATCGCCTCCGCGCTCCACCGGCGGCAGCGGGGGCTGCGGAAACCAATCCCGGGAGGGCCCGGCCGGAGGAAGATCGGGGAGCCGTGGCACACCGCCCTCCAGGCGTCTTCCGGGAAATTCCTCGTCGTCGTGCTGATCGATGGGCTCGGGGTCCTCGAGCGCCAGCATCTCGGGCGGGACTTTGGGCGGTGGGGCAGAGAGTGCAGGCGCGGATCCCGGCCCGCCTTGGCTACGGGTGTCCGGCAATCCAAAAAACATGAACGACAGGACGGTGGCGGAGAAGGCGGCCGGCAGGGCAAATTCTCGTTTCATGGGGTCCTCCGGTTCGGGGTTGGGCTGCTTCCATCTCCATTGACGGACGGTGGCCCATTTTCTTAGGCCGGGCCCCGCGCGGCACCCGATTTTCCAGTCGTCAGCCGCCACCTCCACTCTAGCGTCGGGGCATGGGCTCGCACTGGCTCGCCGACGCCGAACCGGAGACTTTCTGGGCGCATCGCTCGTGGACGGATTTCGCCGCCCTCCCGCAAAGGGAGTACGCGGTGGTCGTCCTGCCGGTGCACGGATTCGCCGACCACGGCTCCGGCCTGCCGCTCGACCAGGAGGAGGTCCTGGGCTCACGATTGCTGCGGGCGGCGGTGAAGCTCGTCGGCCCGCGCTTTGCGGTGCGCGTGCTTCCGCCCCTTCGCTTCGTGCCCGCCGTGCCGGATGGTTTTTTTGGCCTTGATCCCGAGACCGCCGGCGAACTCGTCCTCGAGGTCGCCGCCAGCGTCAAGGCGGCCGGCTTCCGGCGGCTGGTCTTCCTCAATACGAACGCCGCCCACGAACCGTTCGTGGCCACCGCGGCCATCGACGCGCGGGCGGCCTTCGGACTTCGGACTTACGTCGTCCACGCAGCCACGCTCGGCGTCAATCCCGCCGGCCCCGGCGACGGCGACCTCGCGCCGGCGGCGGCGCACCTGGCCGGGCTGCTCGGCGAGATCCGCGCGCACCTCGCGCCCCCGCTGCCGCCGCCCAGCGATCTCCGACCGGAGGCGCCGGACGGCGCGCCCTTCCCCACCTATCGCCCGCGCTACCTTCCCGCGCGAACCTCCGCCGAATTGGCAGCGCTGCCGGCGCGCGATCGCGCCGTGGCCATCCTGCCCACCGGCGCCATCGAACAGCACGGGCCGCATCTGCCGGTCGGCGTCGACGCCATCCTCGGCCAGGCCCTGCTCGACGCCGCGTTGACGCGGCTGCCGCCGGACCAGCCGGTGTGGGTCGCGCCCCCGGTCACCTATGGAAAGAGCAACGAGCACCTCGGTTATCCCGGCACCATCACGGTCTCCGCGCGCGTCCTGCGCCGCATCGTGCTCGCCGTCGCGCGCCAGCTGCAGGCCCTCGGCGTGCGCCGCCTCGTGATCCTGAACACGCACGGCGGCAACAGCGCCGTGCTGGCGGCGATGGCGCGCGAGGCGCCTCCCCCACACGGGCTCGACGTCGCGGTCCTGCATCCGGACGGCGACCCCGAACTCGGCGCGCAGGAGGCCGCGTGGGGGCTCCACGCCGGCGAATGGGAAACGTCGCTCATGCTTGCCTGCGCACCCGACCTCGTGCGGATGGACCGCGCCGTGGGCGAATATCCCGCCCGCCTGGCCGATCCGGGCGAACTCCGGCCCGAGCGGGCGCCCGCGACGTTTGCCTGGCTGACCCGCGACGTCTCCCGTTACGGGGTGCTGGGCGATGCGCGCGCGGCGACCGCCGAGAAAGGACGGCGCTGGCTGGCCGCGGCGGCCGACCGGCTTGCGGCCCGGCTCGCCGGCTGACCCGCCGCGCCGCGCAGCCTGCGGGCCCGCGCGACCGCACGGGTTAACTCGTTGATCCCGTCGGAGTAATCGTCATTGACATTGCCCCGCCGCTGAGGCCTTTTTTCTGGCCAGCTTCTCGTGGGGACACGTGACTTCCGCCCGGAAGGTGTTATGACTCGAGCCAAGCCACCATGGCTCGATGGGCCCCGGTCGTCCGTCCGCTGACGAAATCACATGGAAAAGAGAGTCCTTCCCTCGCTGCCATTTCGCTGGAAACTGAGCCTGATCATCATCTCGGTCTGCGCGGTCTCGCTGCTGGCCGCCATCGGCAGCTTCTATTTCCTGGAGGTCCTGCGATTCCACAACGAGATCGGCCGGCGCCTCGAGAGCACCCAGCGGCTGATGATGCGGAACCTGGTCACCGCCCTGGAGGCCGATCCCACGGGCGCGAGCGTGTCGCTGACCGCGCTGCAGAGCGAGGAGATCGTCGTGGCGGCGGCCGTCTTCTCGACGGACAACCGCCTGCTGGCCAAATACATTCGCCCCGGCTCGAACGAATTCGTGCCGATGCCCCAGCGCATCAACCTCAGTTTCTCCACCGACCAGGTTGTGACGCTGCACCAGCTGCGGTCCGACAGCGGCCGGGTGCTGGGCAACCTCTACCTGAAGGCCAGCGTCGGCAAGCTGGCCGCGGAGCGGTTCGGCGACATCGCGCGCACCATGGTGATCATCTTCCTGGCCTCCTGCCTGCTCGCGCTGGTGGTCGCGCAGAGCCTGCAGCGGACCATTTCCGCGCCGATCAGCGAGCTTGCGCGGGCCGCCCGCCAGGTCGCCGAACGGCAGGACTACTCGGTCCGCGTCCGGGAGCGCGGATCGGATGAGATCGGCACGCTCACCCGCTCCTTCAATTTCATGCTGCAGACGATCCAGCAGCGGAACGCCGAGGTCGAGGAGGCCCGCAAGAACGCCGAGGACGCCCGCGAGAACCTCCGCACCGTCAACGAACAGCTGGAGCAGAAGGTCGCCGACCGCACGGCCGAGCTGGAGCGGGCGGTGGTCGCCGCCAAGGAGGCCAACCAGGCCAAGAGCGCCTTTCTGGCGAAGATGAGCCACGAGCTGCGCACGCCGATGAACGCGATCATCGGTTACAGCGAGATGCTGCTGGAGGACGCCACCGACGGCGGCGACGAGCACACCGCCGACGACCTGCGCAAGATCCTGAGCGCCGCCCGCCATCTGCTCGGCCTGATCAACGACGTCCTCGACCTCTCCAAGATCGAGGCCGGCAAGATGCAGCTCTACCTCGAGACCTTCGACCTGCAGACGCTCGTCTCGGAGGTGGCCACGACGATCGCGCCCCTGGTGGAAAAGCGGGAGAACGAGCTGATCGTGAACTGCACCCCCGCCATCGGGTCGATGTACGGCGACGCCACGAAGATCCGCCAGACGCTGCTCAACCTCCTGAGCAACGCGAGCAAGTTCACCGAGAAGGGCAAGATCGAGCTCCGGATCGACCGGGAGATCGCCGACAACCAGGTGTGGGTGGTCATGCAGGTGAAGGATTCCGGCATCGGCATGACCAAGGAGCAGCTGGGCCGCCTGTTCAAGGCGTTCAGCCAGGCCGACGCCTCGACCTCCAGCAAATACGGCGGCACGGGCCTCGGGCTCGCGATCTCGAAACAGTTCGCCCAGATGATGGGCGGCGACATCACCGTCGACAGCACGGCCGGCCAGGGCTCCACCTTCACGATGAAGGTGCCGGCCCGGGTGAAGCCCGCCCGCTCGCCGTACGCCCTGGCCGAAAAGGAAAAGGAGAAGGAAACCCAGGCCGCGGCGCCGAAGGGCCGGGTGCTCGTCATCGACGACGATGAGGCGGTGCACGCGGTGCTCACCAACATGCTGACCCGCGAGGGCTACTCGACGCGCACGGCGCGCGACGGCAAGGAGGGCCTCCGCCTCGCCCGGGAATACCACCCCGACATCGTTATCCTCGACATCCTCATGCCCGGCATGGACGGCTGGTCGGTGCTCTCGCAGCTGAAGGCGCTGCCCGGATTCGCCGAGATCCCGATCATCCTGCTGACCATGCTCGAAAACAAGGAGATGGGGTTCGCCCTGGGCGCGGCCGACTATCTGACCAAGCCGATCGACGCCAACCAGCTCCTGCCGGTCCTGTCGCGGCACCAGGGGCACAAGGCGACCGGCACCGTCCTCGTGGTGGAGGACGATCCGCCCTCCCGCGAGCTGGTCGCGCGCATGCTGGAAAAGGAGGGCATCCCCGTGAAAGAGGCGGGCAACGGGCGCGAGGCCCTCGAGGTCATCCAGGGCGGCGTCATTCCCGCCATGATCATCCTCGATCTGATGATGGCGGAGATGGACGGCTTTGAGTTCCTGCGCCAGATCCGCCCGCACGCCGAATGGTCCAAGATCCCGGTCGTGGTGGTCAGCTCGATGGACCTGAACGAGGAGTCCCAGCAGATGCTGAAGGGCCAGGTCGAGCGCATCTTTCAGAAGGGGCGGTTCGCCCGGGAAGACTTGCTTCGCGAGGTCCGCGAAACCATCAATCAGCACATGCTCAAGCGCCAGAACGGCTCGAGCTCCCCCGCCGCCGCTGCCTCCTGAATTTCCAACCCCCACACCGCCATGGCGAAGATCCTGATCGTGGAAGACAACGAAATGAACCGGGACATGCTCTCCCGGCGGCTCGAGCGCCGCGGCTACACGACGGTCATCGCCGTCGACGGCGCCGCGGGCGTGGAGAAGGCGCGCACCGACGCGCCCGATATCATCCTGATGGACATGAGCCTGCCCGTCATCGATGGCTGGGAGGCCAGCACGCGCATCAAGGCCGACCCGGCGACCGCGAAGATCCCCATCATCGCCCTCACCGCCCACGCCATGGTCAGCGACCGGGACAAGGCGCTCAAGGCCGGCTGCAACGACTACGACACGAAACCGGTCGACTTGCCCCGCCTGCTCTCCAAAATTGAAGCCCTGCTGAACCAGCCGCCGTCGACCCCGCCGACGCCGGCCCCCGCGTCCCCCCCGCCCTCCTCATGAGCGATCAGCCCTCCTCCTCCAGCGACGGCCAATCCTCTCCCGGCGTCCACGGCACCCTGAGCCCGTTCCTGCAGGCTCTGCAGGCCAACGACCTCGAGACCCTCACCCAGCTGCGCCACGCCCTCCGCACCCCCCTCAACCAGATCATCGGCTACAGCGAGATGCTGATGGAGTCGATCGAGGGTCTGGAGGCGGAGCGGCTGCTGCGCGACATCAAGAAGATCCATACGGCCGGCGGCCAGCTGCTCGCGCTGTTCAACGACGCGCTCGCGCCATGGAAGATCGAGACGGGCAAGATCGACCTGCTCGGCATGCGGCGCGAGATGCTGACTCCGCTCAATGCCATCATCGGCTACAGCGAGCTGTGCCAGGAGGAGGCCAATGAGCTCGGCAAGGCCGACGTGGTGAGCGACCTCAAGCGCATCAATCTCGCGGGCTACAACCTCCACCGCCTCTTCGAAAGCGAGGAGTTCGCGGTGAAGATCGACGTCAGCCGCGGCTCGGCCGATCCGGGCATTTCCGCCCACGTCACCCTCGGGGCGACGATCCAGCCCGCGCGGCCGTCCACGCCGCCCGAGTTCGTGGGCCACGCCGGCGCGCCGTATTCCGGCCGGCTGCTGGTGGTGGACGACGACGCCATGAACCGGGAGATGATGGCGCGCCGCCTCGCGCGGTCCGGGTTCAACGTGACCACCGCGGAGAACGGCCGGGTCGCGCTCGACCTCCTGAAGAAGCAGGAGGTCGACCTCGTGCTCCTCGACATCATCATGCCCGAGCTGAACGGCTTTCACACGCTCGAGTTCATCAAGGCCGATCCCAAGCTCCGCCACCTGCCGGTGATCATGCTCACGGCCCTCGACGAGGTCGACAGCACGGTGCGCTGCATCGAGGCCGGCGCCGAGGACTACGTGCCCAAGCCCTTCAACTCGGTCATCCTCCACGCGCGCCTGAACGCGTCGCTGGAGAAAAAGCGCCTGCGCGACCAGGAGCAGGCGTATCTCGCCGAGCTCCAGGCGGAGCGCGCCAAGTCCGACCGCCTCCTGCTGAACGTGCTGCCGAAGCCCGTGGCCGACCGCCTGAAGCAGGGCGAGCAGACGATCGTCGACAGCTTCCGCGAGGCGACGGTCGTGTTCGCCGACATCGTGGGCTTCACCAGCTTTTCGGCCAACATGGCGCCGAGCCGCACGGTGCAGCTGCTCAACGACCTCTTCTCCGGCTTCGACAAGCTGGCCGAGACCTACCAGCTGGAGAAGATCAAGACGATCGGCGATTCCTACATGGTCGTCGGCGGCGTGCCCACCCCGATGCCCGAGCACGCCGAGCGCTGCGCCCTCATGGCCCTCGACATGATCGAGGTGCTGCACCACTTCAACCACCGCAACTCGATCACCCTCGACATCCGCATCGGCATCAACAGCGGGCCGGTCGTCGCGGGCATCATCGGCACGCGCAAGTTCTCCTACGACCTGTGGGGCGACACCGTCAACGTGGCGAGCCGGATGGAATCCCAGGGCGAGCCCGGCGTGATCCAGGTGTCCGCCAGCACCCGCGCCCTGATCGCCGAGCAGTTCGTCTTCGAGGACCGCGGCACGATCGACATCAAGAACCGGGGCCCGATGCCCACCTACCGGCTCGTCCGGAAGAAGAGCTGAGCGGCGGACGACGGCGGTGGATGCGCATCCGAAGCTTCGGGTCCGGCGGGCCCGCCCCGCCGACCTGCCGGCCATCCTCGCGCTCTACCGTGAGCTCGGCGACGGCGCGACCGTGCCCCCGCGCCGCGCCCGCCGCCTGCTCCGGCGCATGACCGCATACCCCGACTACGGCGTTTATGTGGCGGTGGCCGGCCGCGCGATCGTCGGCACGTTCGCCCTGCTCGTCATGGACAACCTCGCCCACCGGGGCGCGCCCTCCGGCGTGGTCGAGGATGTCGCCGTCCGGCGCGACTGGCACCGCCGCGGCGTCGGACGCCGGATGATGCGGGCGGCGCTGGCGCACTGCCGCGCCCGCCGCTGCTACAAGCTCACCCTGTCCAGCAACGCGCGCCGGGTCGACGCCCACCGGTTCTACGCCGCCCTCGGCTTCCGGCGCCACGGGTACAGTTTTCGGGTCGACCTCGGGCCGGCGGCGCGCCGGACCCCGGCGGACCGCAAAACCCGGAGCCGGGTCAGCCGGCCGTCCACTTGAAGAAGGTGGTACTCAGCGGCGGCAGCGTGAGCACGATCGATTGCTCGAAGCCGTCCGCCGGTTCGTCCTCGGTCGTCCGGCCGCCGTCGTTGCCGAGGCCGGTCCCGCCATAGAACTGGCTGTTGGTGTTGATGACTTCCTTCCAGAAGCCGCGCCGGGGCACCCCGATCCGGTAGCCCGGGCGGGTCACCGGGGTGTAGTGGCCGACCACGGCGAAGATCGTCTGCTCGAACGGATCCAGGCGCAGCCACGCGACGACGCTCGCGTCGGCGTCGTGACAGGTGAGCCAGCGGAAGCCGTGCGGATTGAAATCATTCCGGCCCAGCACGGGCTCGGCGAGGTAGAGCGCATTGAGGTCGCGGACCAGCAGGCGGATCCCCTCGTGGTCGAGGTACTGGCACAGGTGCCAGTCGAGGCTCGTCTGGTGGTTCCACTCGTGCGCCTGGCCGAAGTCGCTCCCCATGAACAGGAGCTTCTTTCCCGGCCAGCCCCACATGAACCCGTACAGCGCGCGGAGGTTGGCCGCCTTGTCGGGGATGTGCCACGCCCCCATCTTGTACAGCATCGACGCCTTGCCGTGCGTGACCTCGTCGTGCGAGTAGACGCTGACGAAATTCTCCGCGTACTGGTACAGCATGCCGAACGTGAGGTCGTTCTGGTGCCACTTGCGGTGGATCGGGTCCTTGGAGAAGAAGCGCAGCGTGTCGTGCATCCAGCCCATGTTCCACTTGAGGTCGAAGCCGAGCCCGCCGTCCTTCGTCGGCTTGGTGACCCCGCCGAACGCCGTCGACTCCTCGGCGATCATCAGCGTGCCGGGGTAATACTGGTGCACGAGATCGTTGACCTGCCGCAGGAACGCGATCGCCTCGAGATTCTCGCGGCCGCCGTACTGATTCGGCACCCATTCGCCGGGCTTGCGCGAATAATCGAGGTAGAGCATCGACGCCACCGCGTCGACGCGCAGCCCGTCGATGTGGTACCGGTCGACCCACGCCAGCGCGCTGGCCACAAGGAAGCAGCGCACCTCGTTGCGTCCATAGTTGAAGATCAGCGTGCCCCAGTCCTGGTGCGCCCCCTGGCGGGGATCGGCGTGCTCGAAGAGGTGCGTGCCGTCGAATTCCGCGAGCGCAAAGCTGTCGCGGGGGAAATGCGCCGGCACCCAGTCGAGGATCACGCCGAGGCCGCGCTGGTGGAGGTGGTCGACGAACCAGGCGAAATCCTCCGGCGTGCCGTAGCGGTGGGTGGGGGCGAAGAACCCGGTGACCTGGTAGCCCCACGACCCGTCGAACGGGTGCTCCGCCAGGGGCAGGAGCTCGACGTGGGTGTAGCCCATCTCCACGGCGTAGTCCGCCAGGGCCGGCGCCAGCTCGCGGTAGGTCAGCGGCCGCTCGGCGTCCTCGACCAACCGCCGCCACGAGCCGAGGTGCACCTCGTAGATCGACACCGGCCGGTCGAGCTGGCCGGCCTGCGCCGCGCGCTGCTCCAGCCAGACCGCATCGCCCCAGGCGTGGCGGCGCGCGTTGCACACGATCGCGGCGTTGTGGGGCGGCGACTCGTAATAGGTCGCGTACGGGTCGGTCTTGAGGCGGATCAGCCCGCGCTGGTCCCAGATCTCGAACTTGTACATCTCGCCCTCCGCCAGCCCGGGCACGAAAAGCTCCCACACGCCGGACGAGCCGAGCGGGCGCATCGGATGCGCGCGGCCGTCCCAGCGGTTGAAATTGCCCACCACCGAGACGCGGCGCGCTGTCGGGGCCCACACGGCGAACGACACGCCGGGGATGCCCTCGACGACCCGGACGTGCGCGCCCAGCTTGGTGTAGATCCGATGCTCGTTGCCCTCGTTGAACAGGTAGAGGTCCTGCTCGCCGAGCGTCGGCAGGAAGGCGTAGGGGTCGTAGAACTGGCGCAGCTCTCCGCTGCGGTACTGGACCCGCAGCTGGTAGCGAAAGACGGCCGGCTGGCGCGGGATGAAGACTTCAAACACCCCCTCGGGGGCCAGCAGCGTCATCGGCCAGCGCGGCGCGCCGCCCGCCATCAGGGCATGGGCGTCCCGGGCGTCGAGGACGGTGCACTCGACCGCCTCCGGGGCGAAGGCGCGCACGACCACGCCCTCGCTCCGCCCATGCTTCGCCGGATGCATGCCGAGCACGCTGTGGGGATGGTTGTGCTTGGCTTCGAGCAGGGCCTTCAGATCCGTTTTCGAGATTTTCACCGGGGACAGGGCGGAAATTGCGGCGCGGCCATTGTGCGCGGCCCGCGGCGCAGGTCTAGCCCCGATATTCAAGGCTTACCGATCCGAACGGACACACCCCGCCCTGGCGGGCACCCCTCTCCAGAGGGGATTTCGCATGCGTCGTTCCAAGTCCCCTCTACCAAGAGCGGCGTCGCGAAGCGACGAGGTGTGTGGAACGGCCATTCGCGCACGAGAGATCTGCGGGGCCGGGCGTTATTCGGGCCCCCGGGTCCAACCGGCCGCCGCCCCGTGCTAGAAAGATTGACGCATCCCGTTGGCGGACATTGCATCCGACCCCGCGCACCCAGATGAAGAAACTCCTCGTCGCGAACCGCAGCGAAATTGCCATCCGCGTCTTTCGCGCCGCCACCGAACTCGGCCTGCGCACCGTGGCGATCTACGCCCAGGAGGACCGCCTGGGGGTGCACCGCTTCAAGGCTGACGAAGCCTACCTCGTCGGCCGGGGCAAGGGCCCGGTCGCGGCCTACCTCGACATCGAGGGCATCATCGCCCTGGCCCGCGAGAAGGGCGTCGACCTCATCCACCCCGGCTACGGCTTCCTGTCGGAGAACGCCGAGTTCGCCCGCGCCTGCGCCACCGTGGGCCTGACGTTCGTCGGTCCGCGGCCCGAGCTGCTTGAGCTGATGGGCGACAAGACCGCGGCGCGCCGGCTGGCGCAGAAGCTCGCAGTCCCGATCCTGCCCGGCACGCCGGAGCCGGTCAGCGACCCTGCCGCCGCCGCGCGCCTCGCGCGGGAGATCGGGTTCCCGGTCATCATCAAGGCGGCGTTCGGCGGCGGCGGCCGCGGCATGCGCGTCGTGCTCGACGAAAAGGACCTCCTGCCGCGCCTGGAGGAGGCGCAGAACGAGGCTGCGACCAGCTTCGGCAACTCCGCGGTGTTCCTCGAACGCTTCGTGCCGCGGGCCAAGCACGTCGAGGTGCAGATCCTCGGCGACCGCCACGGGAACGTCCTCCACCTGCACGAGCGCGACTGCTCCGTCCAGCGCCGCCACCAGAAGGTCATCGAGATCGCCCCGTCCCTCGGCCTCCCGGAGGAGGTCCGCGCCGCCCTGTGCGACGCCGCCGTGCGGATCGCGCGGGAGATCCGCTACGACAATGCCGGCACCATCGAGTTTCTGGTCAACGCCGACGACCCGCGCGAGTGGTACTTCATCGAGATGAACCCCCGCATCCAGGTCGAGCACACGGTGACCGAGATCATCACCGGCGTCGACCTGGTGCGGGCGCAGATCCTCGTCGCGCAGGGCGGCTCGCTGTTTGACCCGGAGCTCGACCTGCCGCCGCAGGACCGGATGCCGCGCATCGGCTACGCGGTGCAGTGCCGCGTGACCACCGAGGATCCCGCCAACAAGTTCACCCCCGACTACGGCCGGATCCTCAGCTACCGCAGCTCGGCCGGGTTTGGGATCCGGCTCGACGGCGCCATGGGCGACACCGGCAGCGTCATCACGCCGTTCTACGACTCGTTGCTCGTCAAGGTCACCGCCTTCGGGCCCAAGCTCGAGATCGCCCTCCAGCGCATGGACCGCGCCCTGCGGGAATTCCGCATCCGCGGGGTGAAGACCAACATCCCCTTCCTCGAAAACGTCATCCACGACCCGACCTTCCGCGCGGGCGGCGCCACGACGAACCTGATCGACACCACTCCGGCGCTCTTCGAGTTCAAGGGCCGCCGCGACCGGGCCACGAAGCTGCTCGCCTACCTCGGCGATGTGATCGTCAACGGCAATCCCCAGGTCAAGGGCCGCCGCCTCGAGCGCATCCCCACCCCGCCGCCCGTCCCGGACAGCGACCACCGCCTTGCGCCGCCGCCCGGCACGCGCGACCTGCTGCGGGAGCTCGGGCCGAAGAAATTCGCCGCCTGGATCCTCGCCCAGCCGCGCCTGCTCGTCACCGACACCACCTTCCGGGACGCGCACCAGTCGCTCATGGCCGCGCGGGTGCGCACCTACGACATGCTCGCGGTGGCAGCCGCGCTGGCGCGCCGGACGCCGAAGCTCTTCAGCCTCGAATGCTGGGGCGGGGCGACGTTCGACACCGCCATGCGCTTCCTGCACGAGGATCCCTACCAGCGCCTGGCCCTGCTGCGGGAACAGATCCCGAACATCTGCTTTCAGATGCTGCTGCGCGGCGCCAACGGCGTCGGCTACAGTTATTATCCCGACAACGTCATCCGGGGTTTTGTCCGCCACGCGGCCGGCGCCGGCATCGACCTCTTCCGGGTGTTCGACTCGCTCAATTACGTTCCCAACATGCGCGTCGCGCTCGACGCCGTGCTGGATGCCGGTGCGCTGTGCGAGGCGGCGATCTGCTACACCGGCGACCTGCTCGATCCGCGCCGCGAGAAGTACAGCCTCGCCTACTACGTCAAGCTGGCGAAGGAGCTCGAGCGGCTGGGGGTCCACCTGCTCGCGATCAAGGACATGGCCGGCCTCTGCCGTCCCTACGCCGCCGGCCGGCTGTTCCGCGCCCTCAAGGAGGAAGTCGGCCTCCCGGTCCACTTCCACACCCACGACACGAGCGGCGTCGCGGCCGCCTCGGTCCTCGCCGCGGGCGACGCCGGGGTGAACATTGTCGATCTCGCGATCGCGTCGATGTCCGGCTCGACCAGCCAGCCGAACCTGAATTCGGTCGTCGCGGCGCTGCAGCACACGCCGCGCGACACCGGGCTGGATCTCGACGCGCTCAACGAGATGTCCCGCTATTGGGAGGCCGTGCGGGAACTGTACGCGCCGTTCGACTCCAGCCCGCGCACGGGCAGCGCCGAGGTCTACCTGCACGAGATGCCCGGCGGTCAGTACACCAACCTGATCGAGCAGGCGCGCGCCATGGGCCTTGGCCACCGCTGGCCGGAAATCATGCGGACCTACGCCGAGGTCAACCAACTGTTCGGCGACATCGTCAAGGTCACGCCGTCCTCCAAGGTCGTCGGCGACATGACGCTCTTCCTGCTCTCGCGCGGCATCAAGCCGGCCGACGTCCTGAACCTCGAGCCCGGCACGGCCTTCCCGGCCTCCGTGGTTGACATGCTGGCCGGCGGGCTGGGCCAGCCCCCCGGCGGCTGGCCGAGGAAGCTTCAGAAGGTCGTGCTGGGCGACCGCAAACCGCTGCGCGGCCGCCCGGGGGCGAAGCTGCCGCCGGTCAACCTCGAGCAGGAGAAGGAGCTCCTGCGCGAAAAGCACCGGAAGGACGTCACGGACGCCGATCTCTACTGCCACCTCATGTACCCGGAGGTGTACGCGGAGTTCGCGAAGTTCCACCGCACCTACGAGGAGGTGACGATGCTGCCGAGCAGCGCCTTCTTCTATGGGCTGAAGCCCGGCGAGGAGATCTCGGTGGAGATCGA
>JBAIXJ010000353.1:0-1943 GCA_037916645.1 Opitutales bacterium
CCACGCAGACACCTGCGCCGAACATCAACTTTACGGCGAATCCGACCACCATTACCGCCGGGCAGTCGGTCCTATTCCAATGGAGGGTTGAGAACGTCCAGGCCGTATTCTTCTATAGTGAAGGCCAAGATTGGCGGAATCACGGCGTAGCCGGTGTGGGCCAGTCGACTGAATTCCCGCCGCGCACTATGAACTATTTCCTCCGCGTCGTGCAGCGCGACAGCTCTGTGGTCGAGCGCACGATCCGGATCACCGTCAACCCGGCGCCCAATGCGCCCGTCATCAACAATCTGAGTGTGACACCGCCGCAGATTACGCTGGGCCAGTGCGTCAGGGTCGATTGGTCGATAAGCGGTCAAGTTAATCGGGTCGCGCTGCTCATCAACAACGCACCGGTGTGGGATGGCGCGCCCATCAGTGGCAGCTATCAGGATTGCCCCGCGGCGGCCGGCACGCGCATCTATACGTTGCAGGCATTTGGCCCCGGCGGCACAACCACCCAGCAAGTCTCGGTGAATGTGCAAAACATCCCGCCGACGGCCACGCCTGTCCCGCAACAACCGACGAATACGCCCGTCCCGCCCACGGCCACGCCTGTGCCCACCACGCCTGCGCCGGAGCCGCCGTCGATCCAGAGTTTCAGCGTGGCGCCGACCGGCATCGAACAGGGCCAGTGTGTCATCGCCTCATGGAGCACGGGCGGCGGCACGACGCGCGTGCAGCTGCAACGCGATGGCGCCGCCATCTGGGACAATGCGCCGTTGAACGGCTCGATACAAGACTGTCCGCCGAATACCGGGCCGGCGACGATCAGGTACACCCTGGCTGCCTACAACAATGCCAATCAGCGCGACTCGCGCGATGTGCAGGTGCAAGTTAACGCTGCTCCGCCGCAGAACCCGCTGGCGAATACCACCTGGCAATTGCAAACGACGAACGTCAACGGCGTTGTTCCGGCAGGCGTTTCTGTAACCGCTTTCTTCAGTTCGGATGGCAGTTTATCCGGGAATGGCGGCTGCAATTCCTACAACACCTCCTATACCGTGAACGGCCAGGCGATTACCATCCAGATGCCGCTCGCTTCAGGGGCGCTGTGTGGCGAACCGGCCGACGGTGTGGAACAGGTCTACTTTAGTCTGCTGCCGCAGGCCGCGACCTTCGAGATCAACGGCAACCAGTTGATCCTCCGCAACAGTGGCGGACAAGAGATCCTGCGCTATGGTCGCATTGGCTGATCGGACCAGAATGCTATAAGCCGATCGGGCGTCAATAGACGCGGATAAGATCACTAACCGCAAGCCATCTCGCCCCGACTCAAGGACGAGATGGCTTCCTTTTTGTCCAAGGAGCAGAATGATGTTGAAACGATTGATATGGCTGTCATTTGCGCTGACGCTGGCGTTGGCCGCCTGTGCCAGCCCCGCACTCTCTCCCACCCCGATCGCAACACCTGGCCCGACGATTGAGGCCAGCGCCCTGCCCGCCGTCCTGCCAACTGCCGTCGAATACAATCTGGGCGAGACGACGATCGTTCAATCGAATTTCCCAGAGGATAGCCGCTTCCGGAACATGCCCGTGCGCCTGAACGGTGTCATTTCAGTCCCCACCGAGGGCACGGGCCCCTTCCCGGTCGTCGTCATTCTTCACGGCACACATCCAGGCTGCCCGGAGATCGATCATGTCGATCGCTGGCCGTGCGACCCGGCGGTTGAGCAACCAAACTATCGAGGCTTCAGTGATCTGGCACAGCACCTGGCGGCACATGGCTACGTCGCGCTATCGATGAACATCAATGCCGAAAATACTTTCGGGTTTGGCGAGCCGGTGCCGGGCGAGCGTCTCAAGCAGATCGTCGACCTGCAACTGCGGGCGCTGGCGACGGCTTCGGCGGGCGGGGAGAACAAGTTCGGCGTCGACCTCAAGGGGAAGGCGGATATGCACCG
>JBAIXJ010000354.1:0-3368 GCA_037916645.1 Opitutales bacterium
ACGAGGTTGGAGTCGTAGATCAGGATGTCGGCGGCCATGAGCACCGGATAGGCGAAGAGCCCGAAGCCCGCCGGCACGCCCTTGGCCAGCTTGTCCTTGTAGCTGTGGGCGCGCTCGAGCAGCCCCATCGGCGTGAGCGAACCGATGATCCAGGTCAGCTCCGTGACCTCGGGCAGGTCGGACTGGCGGAAGAACACGCTCCGCTTCGGGTCGAGCCCGCACGCCAGGAAATCGAGCGCGCTGTCGTGCGTGTTGCGCCGGCGCTCGGCCGCGTCGGTCAGCGAAGTCATCGAGTGGTAGTCCGCGATGAAGTAGTAGCACTCGCCCCGCGCCTGCAGCTCGATCGCCGGCCGCATCATGCCGAAATAGTTGCCGATGTGCAGCGCTCCGGAGGGCTGGATGCCCGACAGGATCCTCATGGTCTTGCTCGTGGTCATGCGTGGAGCCGCGGCTCCCGCCGCGGAGTTTCGAGCAAGCGTCAGAGCCGCGGACCGGGCAAGTCTTTAATCCCGCCGCGGCACCAGGACGACGCTCTGCCGGACCTTGGCCATCTGGCCCGCGGGCAGGTAGCCCCCGAACGCAATCGCCGGCGCGACGAGGGAGCGGGGCCCGAGGAGGGTGCCGGGATTGAGCACCGTGTTGCAGCCGACCTCCGCGCCGTCGCCCACGATGGCGCCGAACTTGCGCAGGCCCGTCGGCTCCACCGCCTCGCCGATCCGCACCGCCACCGGGCCGCGGTCGAGCCGCAGGTTCGAGCAGATGACGCCGGCCCCGAGGTGGGCCTTGGTGCCGAGGATGGAATCGCCCACGTAGTTGTAGTGCGGCGTCTCCACGCGGTCCATCAGCAGGCAGTTCTTGTACTCGCTGGCATTGCCGAGGACGCAGCCCTCGCCGACGATGACGTTGCCGCGGATGAACGCCCCCGGTCGGATCTGCGTGTGGGCGCCGATGTAGGCCGGGCCGATGAGCACCGCGTAGGGCGGCAGCTTGACGGTCGGGTGCAGCCACAGCTTGCCCTCGGCATGCACGCCGGGCGGCACCGGCCGGGGCGCCTCGAACTTGAACGCGGCCAGCGCGGGCTCGATCGCCTTGAGCCATTCCCACGGGGCGACGTCGGGCGGAAAGTGCGCCGCGAAGGCGGCCAGCGACGGCGGCAGCGTGAAGAAATCGGCGGCTTTCACCGCCCGTACTCAAGCGGGCTTGCCCCCGCCGGCCAACAAAAAAGCCGGGCTCCCCGTCCGGCAGTCGCGATCCGGGGCCGCGAGATCAAATCGCCCGGGCCGCGTCCGCCAGGCCGCCGCCGGGCGGGCCGCGGCGACCACCGTTCCGTTGCGTGGAAATTCATCGCTTCTTTACCCCTCGCCGGTGGCGGAAGCGCCGGGATGCGCGCAATGTTGGCCGGTCCGCTTGCGCCCTCATGACCCCAGCCGCCTCCCAAGCCTGCCGGATACCGCTGACGCCCCGCTTCGACGGCCCTTCCCCGCGCCGGTCGCGCGTCATGACCACCGCCACCAGCCTGCGGCTGTTCGGCGTTTGCGCCGTCGTCGCCGTCCTCTCCTTGGTGCGCTACGCGCCGGAGGTCACCGTTTTTGATCCCGCTGCTGGCTTCGGCTATGCGGTGGCCCGGGTGCCGGATCTGAAGCAGCAGCTGGCGGACCCCGCCGGCTGGGAGTCGCATCCGAGCCAACCGGTGGCGCTGCGGTGGCGCCTGCTGCCGCCGACGGTCGGCCATCTGCTCCACATGCGTTGGCGCTCCTACTTCGCGGTCCCGTTGATCGGCGCGGCCATTCTCCTCATGCTGACGGTGGCCTGGACCTACGAGGAAACGCGGAGCGTGGGCTGGGCGGCGCTGACCGGCACGCTGGTCACAACCTCGTCCTGGTTCTTCGTCTCCACCGGCTGGCTCGGGCAATTCGACGCCTTCTATCTCCTGGGCGTGATGGCGGTGGTTTTTGCCCCCTCCTCGCTGGCCGTGTGGGCGGCCTGCACGCTCGCCCCCTGGTGCGACGAACGCTTCCTGTTGATCCTGCCGGCGTGCCTCTGTCTCCGGTGGGCGCGTTCGGCGCTGGCCGAACGGCGTCGTTCGCTCCTGGTCGCGGGCGTCGGCATCGCGCCGTATGTCGCCCTGCGCCTGTGGGCGGTGGCCCAGGGCGACGGCAGCATCGGAAGCCATCTTGCCTCCCAGGAAGCCGAACTTCGCGGCTACCTGCCCCATCTGCCCCTCGGATGGTGGATGGGCTTCCGCGCCGGCTGGGCGCTGATCGGCATTGGCATCGTCGCGGCCGCGGGCGCCCTGCCGCGGGGCGGCCGCCTCCTGCTGGCGCTCAGCCTTTTCGCCGGGCTTGCGGCCATCGCCGTCCTGGCGTGGGATGTCAGCCGCTCGATCGCGGTGCTGCTGCCGTTTCTCGTTCACGGCGCCATCGTGCTCCGGCAACGGTGGCCCGATGCGGGCTGGAAGCCCGTGGCGGCGGCGGCCGCGCTCAATCTGCTCATCCCCGCCAGCCACGTCGTCGAATTCAGCCAGATCCACCTCTTCTCCCTCTGGGCGCGGATTCTCTGACGCGGCGGTGAACCGCGGCTTCCAGAGGATCGCTCATCCGGGGAACGTGAAGGCGACCGAGCCGGCACCGAGCCGCTCACGGAGAAAACCCTTGCCTCGATCCGGCGCATGACTCTTGCTGGTCGTTCTTGGTTCGGGCCGTGGCGCAGCCTGGTAGCGCACTTGCATGGGGTGCAAGGGGTCGTGAGTTCGAGTCTCACCGGCCCGACCATTTTCCCGCCCGCCGGGCGGGAAAATGCCCTCCGTAGGCCTGGCGAAGGAGGGCACTACTCACGGAGACGAGGCAAACCGATCATTCTCTGACTCGCTACGACACGTTGCGACCGTCTGCAGCTGGCTGGGGCCCAAGTTTGGACACGTTTTTGGACACAGTCGGATGCCATCCTCCTTCCCGCCTTCTCACGACTTCGGATTGCTGAAAAACAGCGGCCATAGCAGCCACAGGAAAGCAGCCATCTCGGCCGTGAGAAAGACCCGGAGGAGAAAATCGTTCACCAGAACCCGGATTGGTATTCTGTCCATAACCCTCTGCATTCTTTCCACCTTCTCGAAGTCCAGTGCGGCCGCGTGCTTTCCGGCCCTTAGTCCAGCGTCGAACATCGCAACGAAGGCTCGGAAGCTCGATAGCGCAACATAATCCACGGCAATCCCGAAGACCAAAACTCCGATAAGCGGCAGACGAGCCTCCCTTCCGGGTATCGCAGCAATTACGCTTGCGGCGCCGATCAGAACCGAACCCACGGCCGCATAGGCCGTCCACATGCCGTAGAGCGCATTGTATCCCCACTCGACCATTTGGGTTGTCTTG
>JBAIXJ010000355.1:0-6050 GCA_037916645.1 Opitutales bacterium
AGGCGGGCGCCAAAGGCCAGAAAGGAGCCCGCCAGCGCAATGTCCGCCGTCTCCCGCTCCCGGGCGCGGACGATCGCCTGAAAATAGTCCCCGGTGACCCGGCCCGCGTAGGCCACCGTGATGTCCATCCCGCGCCAGGGATGCCAGAGATCGGGATTGCCGGTCACCTCCTCGTAATCGCCCGGCCGGCCGGCCGCCTCGAAGCCCAGGCCGGCGCGCGCGGCAAGATCGGCGAAGCGCGGCGCGGCGATGAGGGTGACGGCGTGGCCGCGCGCCCGCAGGAGCCGCCCGATCCACACGAAGGGCAGGACGTCGCCGGTGCTGCCGAACGGCGCGAGGATGAAGTGACGGGTCATGAAGCCGGATTCCCGACTGATTCCACCACGGATGGCACGGATGGTCACGGATAGTTTTGGTGGGCGGGCTTTCCGGTCCGCCATAGGCCCGGCGACGGCGGAGCGCCCGCCGGCCTTGGACTCAACCGGCGGGGATCGGCCGGGGCGGTCCGTCGCGATCAAAAGGGCGTGGCGCCGGATTGGACCGGCGCCACGCGGTTGATGGCTGAGATCGCCGCCGAGGTTCCTCCCGGTCAGAACCGGAAGCTCACACCCGCGTAGAGGATGTGCGCCTTCGCATCGTCGAGCGTCACCGTGGTGCCGGAGACTGTGACGTCGTTGCCCTTGACGAACAGGTAGCGGTAGCCGACGTCGAGATCGACCCGCGGCGCGAGCCTGATCGTGACCCCGGCGGAGGCGGCCCAGGTGGCGCTCCAGGTGGAGTCGCTGACCGCGACGTTCCAGTTGTCGCCGATGGCGTGCACCCCGGCGGTCGTGCAGGCGAAGCCGGCGGACGGGCCGACGTAGAAGCGCGCCGGCGCATCGCCGTTCCCGAAGTAGTACCGGTAGTTTGCCAGGAGCACCTTGTAGCGCAGGTCGCCCGAAACGGAGTAGCCGGCATAGTTCGCCGACTCGTCCCATTTCGCGAAGGCGCCCTCGACACTCCATTCATGTTCCAACTGCGCGCCCAGCCGGCCACCGACGGCGCAGCTCACCCCGGTGGTCGTGGAGGCGCCTTCCATGGTCGGCGAGATGAAGAGGAGGGAGGGACGGACGAAGCCCTCGGCAAGAACGGGGGCGATGAGAGCGGAGAACAGAGTGGCGAGGGCCACGAACTTCACTTTCGTATTCATGTTAGGATCTGGATTTCTGGTTTCAGTTTGAGCCTCACCCTGCGGCGGTGGCCGGTCCTGACTTGGCACAGGCGCCGGGAAGGAGATCCCGGCGGTGGGTTTACGGTTTTCGGTCGAGGGACAAAGCTCCGCCCGGGAAGGCGCACCATGCGCCTTCAGCGAGGCTCGAGGCAGGGCCCCTGGGAGGGGAGCGCGGCGGACGGCCGGTCTAGAATTTCTCCATGCGGATGGTTCCTTTCCTTCTCACTCCGCACGAAGTGCAGCCGGCGGATCGAGGCGCGGCGCGCGCCGGCCCAGCCCACCATCGTCCCGCCGAGCGGGATAATGGCGCGAAGGCGCCTTAGTCTGTTCGGAGGGCGTCAAGGGGATCAATGTGGGTTGCTCTTCTGGCCGGCACATAGCAGGCGATCAGGGCCACGGCGCCAAAGAGGACGGCGCTTGCCGCCAGCGTGGCCGGGTCGGCGTTGCGGACGGCGAAGATCTTGGCGGCGAGCAGCCACGACAGCCCGGCGCTCGCCACCAAGCCGAGCCCGAGCCCCCAGGCGACGAAGCGCATGGCCTGCCGCATGACGAGCCGGACGACATCCGCCCCGCGCGCGCCGAGCGCCATGCGGACGCCGATCTCGTGGGTGCGTTGCGCCACGGTGTAGGCGACCATGCCGGCGATGCCCACCGCCGTCAGGCCCAGCGCCAGGACCGAGAAGGCGCCGAGCAGCGTGGTCACCAGGCGATGCGTCCAGACCGACTGCCGGAGGACCACCGTCATCGGTTGCGGCGGGGAGAAGGGCAGCGCCCCGTCGAGTCGCCGGAGGATCCGGCGGACGTTGCCGGCGAAACCCGGTTCGCCGGCGCGGCTGAGCCGGGCGACGACCGCCATCTGGTTGAAGGCGGCCTGGGCGTGCGGGAGGTAGATCGCAGGCTGCGCGGCCGCGTCGGCCTCCTGCAGGCCATTCTGCTTCACGCTCCCGACCACGCCGATGATCTCGATCCGGGGGGCGGAGGCGTCCCGGCCCCACTGGAGGTGCTGGCCGACCGGGTCGGAGTCGGGAAAGAAACGGCGCACCATCGTTTGGTCGATGATGGCCACGTTCGGGGCCGTGGCGGAGTCCGCCGCCGAGAAGTCACGGCCTTGGAGCAGGGGAATGCCCATCGTGGCGAAATAGCCCGGGGTGACACCGCGGAGGTTGCCGATGGGATCATGGCCGGGCGGCGGCGCAGGCCGGCCGGTGACAAAGAAACTGGCGATGTAGTTTCGCGCGCTGATCGGCCGGTGGGACACCGCCGCCACCGACTCCACGCCTTCCGATGCGGCCAGTTGCTCGAGCAGCGTCCGATAGAAGGCCAGGCATTTCTCCGGCGTGCCGTAGCGCGCGAGGGGCAGGTCCAGGTCAAAGGCCGCCAAGCTGGACGGGTCGAAGCCGGGATCGATCCGCTGCAGATTGACCACGGTCTGGATCATCATTCCGGCGCCGCAAAGCAGCAGCGAGGCCAGCGCCACCTCGGCGACCACGAGCAGCGCCCGCAGCCGCAGATGGCGCCGGCTCCCGGTCAGGCCCCGGCCCGACTCGTCGAGGCCGTCCTGCACCGAGGTGCCGGAAACCCGCCAGGCCGGAGCAAGGCCGAACAACACGCAACTAAAGGCCGACGCTCCGACGGCGAAGGCGCAAACCCGCAGGTCGACGCCAAACCGAATCCAGGGCGGGATTTCGATCGGGACCAGGGCCAGGACCAGCGGCACCCCGATCAGCGAGAGCGCGAAGCCGAGTCCGCCCGCCGCCGCGGCCACGAGCAGGCTTTCCATCAGAAGCTGGCGGACGGTGCGCCAGCGGCCGGCGCCAAAGGCGGTTCGGATGGCGAATTCCTTCTGACGCCCCAGCGCGCGGGCCAGAAAAAGGTTGGCGACGTTCGCGCAGGCGATCGCCAGAACAAAGCCCACCGCGCCGAGCAACAGCCAGCTGAGCAGCGGCAGGCGGTCCCGGCCCAGCAGCAGGTCGCGCAGCGGCACCACGACAGCGCCCACGCCCGTGTTCACGGCCGGAAACTCCCGTGCGATGCTCTCGCAGATGACGGCGAGGTCAGCGCGGGCCTGGGCGAGCGTCACGCCGGGCTTCAGCCGGGCGATGCCTTGGAAGGAATGGCTGCCCCGGGTCTGCGCCGGGTCGGGGATCACAATCGGCAGCCACAGGTTGGCGGAGTCGGGAATGCTGAATCCGGGCGGCATCACGCCGACGACGGTGCAGCGCCGGCCGTCCAGCGCGAGGGACCGTCCCAGCACGCCGGGGTCGGCGCCGAAGCGCTGGCACCACAGGGCATGACTGATCAGGACGACCGGAGGCGAGTCGGCCCGCTCGTCGGCCTCGGTGAATCCGCGGCCGAGCGCCGGCTGGATCCCCAGGGCGGACAGGAGGCTCGCCGTGACGAAGCCGCCGGCGATGCGTTCCGGCGGGTCGCCGTCCTGGAGCGTGGGCTCGCTCTTCTGGAGCAGGCCGATCTCGGCAAAGACCTGATTCCGCTTCCGCCAGTCCTGGTAATCCGCGTAGGAGAGCGCCAGGTTGTCCACCCCCTGCATCCGGCTGGTCTCGTTGAGGAAGACGAGCTGGTCCGGATCCGCGAAGGGCAGGGGCCGGAAGAGAATCGGATCCACCACGCTGAAGATGGTCGTGCAAAGGCCGATGCCGAAGGCGAGGGTCGGAATCGCCGCTGTCAGGAAACCGGGGGACCGGGCGAGCGCGCGCAGGGCGAAATGGGCGTCGCGCCCGAGCTGTTCGAGCCAGACCCAGCCCCGCAGGTCGCGCATGGACTCCTTCACGCCGTCAACGTGCCCGAACTGCCGCCGGGCGGCGAAGCGCGCCTCGTCAGCGCCCATGCCGGCCGCGCGGTTGGCTGCCGCCTGCATCTCGAGATGGAACTGCAGCTCGTCGTTCATCTCGCCCTCGAGCTGGCGCCGGTGGAACAGGGCGCGGAGGCGGCGCAGCAGTTTCGGCAGCGGATTCATCGATGGCGGGGCCAGGGCCGGGCGGAGGCCGGGCCCGGGGACGTCAGGCGGTGTGCAGGACGAGGTTCACCGCAGATGAAAGCCGCCGCCAGCTGGCGGTCTCCGCCTCCAGCCGGCGGAGGCCGGGGGCGGTGAGGGTGTAGTATTTGGCCTTCCGGTTGTTCTCCGAGACGCCCCACTCGGACCGGATCCAGCCCTGGTCCTCCAGGCGCACGAGCGCCGGGTAGAGAGAGCCCTGCTCGACCTGCAGCACCTCGGAGGACATCTGGCGGATGCGGACCGAGATGCCGAAACCGTGCATGGGCGCAACCTGGAGCGACCTCAGGATGAGCATGTCGAGCGTGCCCTGCAGCAGGTCGGTCTTCTCGTCCTTGGCCATGGTGGTCTCTCCTAGATGATCTACAGGAGTGGCGGCCCTCCTGTAGATCGTCAAGGGGAGAGCGCGGATCCGGCCAAAGGAGAACGGCCGCTAATTGCGAAATGAGGAATCCTTCTGGCCGGGCAGACGGCGTGCCCCCGCGGGGAGCGGCATGGCGGGGGATTGCCTCGGCGCCGAAGGTGTGTTTTCTTCAGGCATGAATCCGCCCAAGCTGTCGCGCCGGGTGCGCCGGATCCTGTGGGTGGGCGGCACCCTGTTGGTCCTCTACACGGTCACCGGTTTCCTGATCCTGCCGCCGGTGGTGCGTTCCCAGCTCGTGAAGCGGCTGTCGGCCGAACTCGGCCGTCCGGTCGCGCTGGAGAAGGTCCGTCTCAATCCCTACACGCTCTCGATCACTCTCCAGAACTTGGACGTGGGCGAAAAAGGCGGCCCGGGCTCGTTCTTCGGCTGGCGGCGCCTGTACGTGAACTTCGACGCGCTCGGCTCGATCTTCGGCGCCTGGACGCTGAGCGACATCGCGCTCGATGGCTTCCATGCGCAGGTGACCGTCAACCCCGACGGGACCTTCAACTTCTCGGATCTGCTGGCCAAGTTCAACGCGCCGGCGCCGCCCGCCGCGGCGGGCGCGAAACCGGCGGCCCCGATGCGGCCGGTCCGCATCGGGCACCTGGCCGTCACCGCCGCGCGCCTCGACCTGGCCGACCGTTCCCGGGCGAAGCCGTTCCAGACGACCATCGGGCCCACGAGTTTTGATTTGACGGAGTTCCGCACCACAGGCGGGCGCGGGGCACCGTATCACTTCGAAGCGGTGACGGAGGCGGGCGAGCGGTTCGCCTGGAGCGGCACGTTGAACGCCGAGCCGGTGCAGTCGATCGGGGAATTTCGGGTCGAGAACCTCAGCCTGCCGAAGTACGCGCCGTACTACGAGTCGATGGTGCGGGCGGACATCGCCACGGGCACGCTTGCGGTGCACGGGCGTTACGAGGCGAACCTCGATCCCGGCGCCCGCGTCCTCCGATTGACCGGAGGCGAACTGAATCTGAGCAATCTCAAGGTCACGGAGCGCGGCAGCGGCGTGCCGGCCGTCGAGTTGGCGTCGCTGGAGGTGACGGGCATGGGCGCCGACGCCGTGGCGATGAAGGCGCGCGCCGGCAATGTGACCCTGAAGGGCGGGCATATCTCCGTCCGCCGGGACAAGGACGGGACGATCAACCTGCTGGCCATGATGCCGCCGCCGGCCACGCCCGCCGGCCCGGCTCCCGCCGCCGGTTCCCCGCCCGCCGCCGCGCCGGCGACCCCGGCGCCGCCGATCGAGCTGACGGCGGGGGAGGTGAAGCTCGACGATTTTGCGGTCGACGTCGCGGATCTGGCGTCGCCGCGGCCGGCGCAGCTCGGCCTCACCCATATTCAAGGCAGCCTGAAGGAATTCTCGCTCGCGGCGGGCGCGTCCATGCCGCTGCAGTTTTCATTCGCCTGGGCGCCGCAGG
>JBAIXJ010000356.1:0-12001 GCA_037916645.1 Opitutales bacterium
CGCCGGCGTCGAATCCCTCCAGTGCGTTGTCCGCGCCCGTCAGAACCTGCGGGGCCGAAAGCATGGCGGGAGCCACCGGAATCTCCGCGAAATAATGCCCGGTCTGCGGGTCGTAGAGGCTGACGCCTCCGATGCGGAAGCCGGTGTTCTCGAAAATGCCGCCCCGGATCGTGACGTCCGCCTGGCCCTCGGCCAGATTGCGGCTCTCGATGTCCACCGACGGCTCGTACCGGAGCGCGGTCACCGGCATCGGAAAGGAACCCGCCGGATCCTGCAGCGCCACGCGGGGGGAGGACACGGCGTACGGGGGCAGTTCCACCGGCGCCGCGTCGGCGGCGCGGAGGCCGGACGCAATCGCCACGGCGATCCCAAAACCACGGAGGCCCGGCTTCTTCACCGGCGGCGGACGCTCCCGGCCGCACGGCAGGACGCGCGCCGTCTCGGCCGGTTAACGGAATTTGTGACCATGGTTAACAATGGCATTCCAAGGTTGCGCCGGTGGTTTCGGAACGGCCCGGAGACTGGGGAGGATCAGGCGCGGTCGGGCGGTGGGAGTCGCGGGCTATTGGTCGCCATCGTTGCCGATGGCCTCAACCGGGCAGCCCTCCAGCGCTTCCATGCACAATGCAATTTCCTCCTCGGTGGTCGGCTGTTTGCTCACATAGGAGTAGCCACCCTCTTCGGAGCGGGTAAAGAAAGCCGGGGCCGTCTCGCGGCAGAGATCACAATCAATGCACTGCTGATCAACGTAGAACTTCCCTTGGACGTTGGTTTCCCACTTGTCTGCTTTGTTCGCCATGATGAAGGGCGAACAAAAACGAATGCCGGGGGGTGTCAAGGGTATCCCCGCGGGGCTCCGTCCCTCGGGGATCCGAGGGCCGGACCGCCGGGCGCGGCGCCGTGGCGGTGACCTGCGCGCGGAACTTGAGTTTGCCTGCCTGTCTCCCTAATTATCACCCGGATGCTCTCCGATCGGCCGTATATGCGCGAATCCCGAAGCCCTTCCCAGCTCGACCTGGTGAAGACGCTCATGATCGTGTTTAGCGCGCTTTATGTCCTCCAGTTGATCGTGGAGCGCTGGCTGCGGCAGGAGACGGACTACTACGCCTGGTTTGCCCTCTCCGCCGGCGCCGTGCTGCACGGGCAGAAACTCTGGACCCTGGTCAGCTACAGCTTCCTTCAGAACACCGCCGGCTATACCGGGGGCATCTTCGGCCTCATCTTCAACCTCCTGGGTTTGTATTTCTTCGGTGGCGACCTGCGGGAACTCATCGGCTCGAAGCGCCTGGCGTGGCTCTACGCGGGTTTCATTCTGGTGGGGGCTCTGGCGTGGTGTGCGGTTTATGCCCTCGGAACGGATTGGCTGCTCTTCGGGCCGTCGGCGACCCTCGCCGGTCTGTTTGCCCTCTACTGCTGTTATCACGCGAACGAGAAGATGACCTTCCTCGCGTTCTTCATCATTCCCGTGACGGTGAAGCCGAAGTTTTTCTGCTGGTGCTGGGTGGCGCTCGATCTCGTCGGCTTCCTCTTCTACGAAATGATGGGGCATCCCTCCCCGCTGTGGAACGGCCACGTCGCCAACCTTGCGGCCATGCTCACCGCCTACGGCTACTACCGGGCGGCCGGCCGCGTGGACGCGCTCGGGGGATCCGCCGCCGCCGGCTTCGAGCTGCCCCGGTGGCTGCGCCGCCGCAAGAAACCGGCCGCGGCGCCCGTTTTCAAAGTGAACCTCACCAGCCGCGACGATCTGCGCGCGGAGGTGGATCGCATCCTGGACAAGATCAACAGCGAGGGCTTCGGCGCGCTGACGGAGGAGGAAAAGCGTCTGCTGGACGACGCGCGTGACGTCCTCAGCCATCGCTGACCCCCGCCGACTTGAGCACCCCACCCCACCCCGTCGCTTCCGGCCGTCTGCGCGAAGCGCTGGCCCAGGACCACCCGGCATGGAACGCGGCCGCGCTCCCCGCCGACGCCTGGGTGCGCTTGGAGCGGCTCGACCAGGCCAGCCCGCTCTACGGCCGCCTGCTGCGGCAGCACCCGGACTACTGCCTCTGGCTCGAGCAGCCGCGGAACCGCGACGCCAATTTCCGCTACCAGGCGCTGCTCGATGAGTGGCGGTCGTTCGCCGCGGCGTCCGGCGAGCCGGTGGACCGCGACGAAATCTGCCTGAGCGTGATGCGCCGCTGGCGCCGCAAGATGAGCCTGCGCATCGCCTACCGCGACGTGAACGAGCTCGCCCTGGTTCCGGTCACCGTCACGGAGCTCACGCTGCTCGGCGAGTTCTGCCTGCGCGAATGCCATGCGCTCGCCCTGAAGAGCTGGACCGCCCGCTACGGCGAGCCGTGGGACGAGGAACTCGGCCGGCCGGCCCGCTTCTGTGTCCTGGGCCTCGGCAAACTCGGCGGCCAGGAGCTGAATTTCTCCTCGGACATCGATGTCCTCTATCTCTACGAAGGCGAGGGGCACTGCCGGAAGGAGGGCCAGCCCGGGGTTTTCACCAACGTTGAGTTCTTCACGAAGGTCGCCGAGACCGTGACCAGCATGGTGCAGGCCCAGACCGGGGACGGCTTCCTGTTCCGGGTCGACGTCCGCCTGCGGCCGGAGGGCACCTACGGCCCCCTGGTGCGCTCGCTGGCCGGGCTGGAGCACTACTACGCCGCCGCCGGCCAGACTTGGGAACGCATGGCGCTGATCAAGGCGCGTCCCGTCGCCGGCGACCTGGCGTTGGGCGCGGAGTTGCTGGAGGGCCTGCACGCGTTCCGCTATCCGCGTCATCCCCCGCCCTCTCTGCTGGCCGAGGTCGCGGCCATGAAGGTTCGCACCGAAAAGGAGATCCTGGGGGCCAAAACCCTCGCCCGGGACGTGAAGTCCGGACCGGGCGGCATTCGCGAGATCGAGTTCATCGCCCAGGCGTTCCAGTTGCTGCACGCCGGGCGCTATCCCTTCCTGCAGACCCATTCCACCACCGCGGCCCTGAACCAGCTCGTGCGCTACCGGCTCATCCAGGTGCAGGAGGCGGTGTTTCTGGTCGAGGCCTACTGGTTCCTGCGCCGCGTGGAACACGCGATCCAGATGCGCGAGGAGCACCAGACGCACGCGTTGCCGGCCGACCCGGCCGAGATCGCGGCGCTTGCGCACACGGTCGGTTTCGCCGCGCCGGAGGAGTTCGTCCGGCGGCTCGACGCGGTGCGCAGCCGGGTGCGCCAGATCTACGAAGGGCTCTTCCGCGGCGAGACGGGCGACAGCGAGTTCCAGGGCTGGTGGGAATTCTTCACCACCCCGCACACGCCCGAGTCCGTCCGGGCCCGGCTGCAACGCTGGCTGGGGCCCGAGGAGGGCGGCGCCGCCGAATTGCGCCTCTTCGTCTGCGGCCCTCCGGGACACCAGGTGAACCGCGAACTCGTCGTGCGCTTCCAGCACCTCGCCCAGGTCTTCGACGAGGTCATGCCGGTGCTGGCGCAGCCCGTGCCCACGCTGCGGCGGATCGCCCGCTTTGCCGAACGCTACGGGACCCGGCAGCAATTCTTCAACGGCTGCGCCGCCAATCCCCAGTTCTTCCGGGTGGTCGCCCTGCTGTTCGACCGCAGCGCCTACATCTGCGAGCTGCTCGGCGCGCACCCCGAAATCGCCGAGGAGGTGCTCCGGCCCGCCGTGCTGCGGAAACGCAAGAGCGCCGCCGACCTGGCCGGGGAGATTGCCTCCGGCCCGGCGGGTGAGGACTTCGCCCCCTGGCTGTGGCTGTACGTCAAGGCCGAGCAGGTGCGGTATGCGATCGGCGAGCTGCTCGAATTCCTCGACGTCGAGGAGGTGGAGGCTGACCTCTCCCGGCTGGCCGACGCCGTCCTCACCCACCTCCTGCACCGGCTCGATCCCGGACAGCATCTCCTCCTGGTCGCCCTGGGCAAATACGGCGGGGCCGAACTGACCTTCGGCTCGGATCTGGACCTGCTCTTCGTCGCCCGGGACCATGCCGGCGCCGCCGCGGAGCCGGTCGTGCGCGAGTTCCACCGGCTGTTGCGCCACGGCGGCCCGCTGGGCGCCATCTTCGAGATCGACCTCCGGCTGCGCCCGCACGGCGAGGCCGGACCGATGGCCACCACGCCGGCGGTGCTGCGCGCCTACCACGCTGGCGGCTCGGGTCAGGCCTGGGAACGGCAGCTCCTCACCCGCGCCCGCATCGTCGCCGGGCCGCCCGACCTCGCCGCCGATTTCCAGGCGCTGGTGGCCGGCCTTCTGTATCACGCGCCCCTGGCGGAAGCGGAGGCGGCGGCCCTGTGGGCCATGCGCCTCCGGGTGCAGCAGGAGCGCGACGTGGTGGTGCCGCCCGCACGGGCGTTCAAGACCGGCGCGGGCGGCCTCGTGGATTTCGAGTTTCTCGTGCAGCTGCTGCAGATGCGGCACGGCCATGACCATGCGGAACTCCGGCACCCCGGCACCCGCCGCGGGCTGCGCACCCTCGCGGCCTCGGGCCTCATCCCGGCGGGTGCCAGCCGCCAGCTCCTGGAGAACTACGACTTCCTCAAGCGCATCGAGATCCTGATCCGCCGCGACGTTAACAAGGCGGTGAGCGTGCTCGCGGCCTCCCCCAGCGAGCGCCTGATCCTGGCCCGGTGGCTCGGTTTTGCCGATGAAGAGACTTTTTGGATCGAGCACTGCCGCCGCCTTGAGGAGACCCGCCGGACCGTCCTGCCGCTGCTGCCCCCGGGATGCCATTCCGCGGTCCAGCCTTGAAGCCGGCACCCTTTGTGCTTTTGTATCGAAGCTGCAGGGCGGGTGGCCGTTTGGGAAACCTTTCGTCCTCTCGCCCGTCTCATCTGTCCATGATGCTCCGCCATAGGTTCCCGAATGTCCTTCGCCGCGCGACGCTGATCGCCGGCCTGTGCTTGGCCGCGGTCGCCACCACCCGGGCCCTGCCGGAGCGCAACTTCGAGACGTCCCGCACGCTCGCCACCGAGGTGAGCACCATGGTGGAGCTGCTCGAGCAGGTGAATTTCAACCACGAGGCCGTCAACAGCGAACCGAAGCCTCAGCTCGGGCAGAATCTGATCCACGACTATATGGCCGATCTCGACGGCCAGCGGCTGTTCTTTCTCGCCACGGACGAGGAGGCGTTCACGCGGCGGTACGCGAACGCCCTGTATTACAACCTCCGCACGCTGGGGCGTCTCGACTCGGCGTTTGACATCTACGTGCTCTACGAGAAGCGGGTGGAGAACCGCATCAACTGGATCTTCAACGACCTGGCGAAGGATTTCGATTTCGCGGCGCACGACACCTACCCCCTCGACCGCTCCAAGGCAGCCTGGCCCGCCACCGAAGCGGAGGCCAATGACCTCTGGCACCGCCGGCTCAAATATGAGCTGCTGCAGGATCTCCTCGACAAGAAGACCATCGAGGAGGCCAAGAAGAACGTTCACCGGCGCTACGAGCGCATGCTGAAAAACCTGGCCGACGTCGAAACCGACGACGTGGCGGAGATGTTCCTGACGTCCCTGGCCAATCTCTACGATCCGCATTCGTGCTATTTCTCGCCGGAAACCTACGAGGATTTCGGCATCCAGATGCGCCTCTCGCTGGTGGGCATCGGGGCGCTGCTGGGCAAGGAGGATGACCAGATCCTGATCAAGGAACTGATCCCCGGCGGGCCGGCCGACCTGAGCAAGCAGCTTCACGCCAACGACAAGATCATCGCCGTGGCTTCCCCGGGGGCCGAGCCGATCGACATCATCGGGATGAAGCTCCGCAAGGTCGTCGACCTTATCCGCGGCGAAAAGGGCACGAAGATCCAGCTGACCATCGTGCCGGCCGGCGTCACTGACGAATCGGTGCACAAGGAGATCACCGTGGTGCGCGACGTGGTGAAGCTCAACTCGGCCCGGGCGCGCGCCGCCGTCTACAATGTGCCGGGCCCGGATGGCGCAACCATCCCCCTGGGGGTCATCACCCTCCCCTCGTTCTACGGACTCTCCGGCGATGACGACGACGACGGCGGTGAGGCGCACTCGAGCGCGACGGCGGACGTGGCCGAACTCATCAACCGGCTCGACGCCGCCGGCATCAAGGGTCTGGTGCTCGATCTCCGCAACAACGGCGGCGGACTGCTATCCGAGGCCATCAACCTTACCGGCCTGTTCATCAACAAGGGTCCGGTGGTGCAGGTGAAATCCTTCAGCGGCGAGGTGCAGGTTGACAACGACGAGGACACGAAGATCAGCTACACCGGACCCATGGCGGTGCTGGTCTCACGGTTCAGCGCCTCCGCCTCCGAGATCGTGGCCGGCGCCCTGCAGAACTACGGCCGCGCCATCGTGATCGGCGACCGCTCCACCCACGGCAAGGGTTCGGTGCAGACGGTGGTGGAGATGAAGAATGTCAACCGCCTGCTGGCCTTCCAGCAGGCCAAGACCGGCGCCGCCAAGCTGACCATCCAGAAGTTCTACCTGCCCAACGGTTACTCGACGCAGAACAAGGGCGTCACTCCGGACATCATTCTGCCGTCGATCGACGAATACATGCCGATCGGCGAATCCGATCTGCCCCATGCGCTGGTGTGGGATGAAATCCCCTCGACGAAGTTCAGCGGGCACCCGCTCGACCAGAAGGTCCTCCTGCCGCTGCGCGAAGCCAGCCAGTTCCGCCAGGCGCATCTCGAGGAGTTCGCCTACCTCGACAAGAACATCGCGTGGTTCAAAACCAAGCAGGCGATGAAGGAGATCCCCCTCAACCTGGCCGAGCGCCAGCAGCAGAAGGCGACGGACGACGTGTTCAAGAAGTCGGTCGAGGCGGAAAAGGACAAGCTGGCGAAGAATGACTTCACCTATCAGGAGATCACCCTGGTGCCGCCGCCGCCCAAGCCCGCCGCGGAGGAAAAGAAGTCTGACGGCGCCGATGCCGCCGACGATGATTTGCTGAGCACCGATGAGGACACGGGGATCGCCAAGGTCGACATTCCGCTGCGCGAGAGCCTGCGCGTGTTGTCCGACGCCCTCGGCCTGTCCCGCAATCCCCAATACTGGGCGGACGGCGCGGCGCCGCTGACCATCCCGGTATCGAAAAGCGGCTGAACGCGCCCTGGCGCGGACCGGCGCGTCAGACCGCGGCCGGGGCCGCGGAGTTCCAGGCCAGCAGGTAGCGGTCCCGCCCGCTCAAATCGCGGAGCGACTCGGTGCGGGCAAATCCCGCTTGGGCCGCCGCGGCCTGCAATTCCGGGTGCTGGTCGATCCCGGTCTCCAGCGCGAGCAGGCCGTCGCCCCGCAGAAACCGCCGCGCACCGGCGACAATCCGCGCCAGGGCCTCCCCGCCATCCCGGCCGGGAGTCAGCGCCGCCTGCGGCTCGAATTCCCGCACCTCCGCCATCGCCGTCGTCACCTCGTCCCTGGAAAGGTACGGCGGGTTGGCGACGATGAGGTCGAAGGCGGCATCCGGTTCAAGCGCCGCAAACCAGTCCGACCGCACCAGCCGGACCCGTTCCGCCAGACCGAGCGCGAGCGCGTTCTCCCGCGCCAGGGCGAGCGCCCCGTCGCTGGCATCCAACGCCGTGACCGCGGCCGCCGGATAGAACGCGGCCAGCGCCAGCGCGATCGCGCCGCTGCCCGTGCCCAGATCCAGGATCGCCGCCGGCGCGGACGGCAGGCGCTGCGTGACGAGTTCGCAGAGGAATTCGGTTTCGGGCCGCGGGATCAGCGCGCGGCGGTCCACCTTCAACCGCAGATGGAAGAATTCGGCCTCCCCGAGGATGTACTGCAGGGGCTCGTGCTGGCCGCGGCGCTTGACCAAGGGGCGCAGCTTTTCCAGCTCGGGACCGGTCATCGGGCGCTCAAACTGCAGATAAAGCTGCATCCGGGCCAGCCCGAGCACGTGGCCGATCAGCAGTTCGGCGTTCAACCGCGGACTTTCCACGCCTTTGGCCGCGAAGAAGTCGGCCGTTTTCTGGAGAATCTCCAAAAGGGTAGGCATGGAGTTCGCGGGTCGCGAACCGCCAGCCTAGCCCGGTTGCCCGGACCGTAAAGGCTCTTCCCATCCTTCCCGCACGGCATCGCCGCCGCTGGTGCGGCCTCAGAATCGAGCTTCGACCCCGGCGCGCCAGCGCATGCCGGGCGACGGCACGCCGATGGCTTCCTCGTAGTGGGCGTCGAGGATGTTCTCCGCCGCCGCGGTCAACACCAGGCCGCGGCGCACCTCATAGCGCGCGGTGAGATCCAGCCGGCGCCATCCGGGCAGCACCACGTCGCCGGTGGGGACGGACGAGTCCAGTACGCCTCCGACCGAAACCAGGGACGCCCGGACCACGAGCCTGTTGACCGGCTTCCAATCGAAGCGCACCGAGCCCTCGGCCTTGGGACGCCCGCGCAACCGCTGGCCGCCCGGCTCGGTCCGCACCTCGGCATAGGATCCGGCCGCCGCCACCTCCACCGTCTCGACGAGTTTCAGGTGCAGCACCAATTCCATTCCGTCGCTGCGGATTTCGTTGCGGTTGACCAGCCGCGGCGGCGGCCCGGGATCGAAATCAATGCCGTCGCGGTACCGGCTTGAGAACGCGCCGGCCTCGATGGCGCCGCGGCCGTCTCCCAGCTGGCGTTCAATGCCGAGATTGAGGGTCCGCGCCTTTTCGGGTCGCAACGCCGGGTTGCCGACCAGCGGATTGGAAATGGCGTAGAAGCTGGGCCGTTTGAACCCCGTTCCGGCGTTGAACCGCAGGGCCGTCCGCTCGCCAACCGGCACCTTCACCCCCAGCCGCGGCGTGAAACGCGAACTGTAGGCCTGCGCCTGATCGACGCGCCCGCTGGGCTGAACCAGCCACCCCGCCGCCGGCCGCCAGGTGTACTCGGCGAAGGCCCCCACCCGGTCGCGCGTCGCGGCAAATGACGCCGGAAAAGCCAGGGGACCGTAGATCAGCCTGGCATCGCTCACTCCTCTCTCGGACTCGCCGTCCACGCCGGCGGCCAGGGTGCCGGCGGACCCCGTGTCCACCGCCGCCTCGGCCGCCACGCCCGCCCGCCGCAGGCTGGTCGCCTCCAGGCTGGCCGGCAGTCCGGCCGGATCCCGCACCCCGGGCGCGACGCCCGGCGAATCATCGTGGTCACGCAGCCACGCTCCCCAGGAGCGCAGCCGCCATTTGATGCCGCCCAAGCGCGTCCCCGGCGAAAGCAACTCCACCGCCGCGGTCGTCATGCTGCCCGATCGTTCCTCGAGCGACCGCAGCGTGGCGAAGCGCGGGCCGCCGCTGTCATCCGGAAACGCCGCGCCGTCGTGACGGCCGTACCGCAGGGACAGGCGCGCTTCCAGGCTCGAGCCCTGCCACGTGGCGCCGACGGCCGCGCCCTGGTGCCACGCGAAATTCCCCTCCTCCCGGCTGCCCGCCTCCGACCAATGGACGGACGCCGCCGCGGCAAACGCACCCTCCCGGCCGCCGGTCCGCGCATAGGCCGTGGCGTTCCGGTGGTCGCCCGCCGCCAGCGCCACGACCGGGCTGGTGTCCGCCCCCAACACGTCGCTTGTCAGCTTGATGACGCCGGACAACGCATCGGGGCCGTACCGCGCGGAGACCGGCCCCGGCACGACTTCCACCGCCGCAAATTCACTGGCATCGAGGGTGCCGAAATCAAAGCCACCCCCGCGCGAGTCGGTCGGGTTGTTGATCGGCGCGCCGTCGAGCAGCACCACCGCGTAGTTCTCCTCGCCGCCGCGCAGGAAAATCGACGAGCGGCCGCCCGGTCCCCCGGGCTGGTCGATGTGCACACCGGGCTGACCTCGAAGCTGGTCCACCAACGACGCCCCCGCCTCGGCCGCCGGCAGAATGAGCGCCGGGCTCGCGGTACGGGTATCGCGGGCCCACGGCGGTTCGACCGCGTCCAGTTTGTAGGGCGGAAGCGTCACGACCTCCGGCGCGAACGACCCGGTAACCTCCGGGGCCGGCGCCGGCTGCCCGGCCATCCCCCCGGGCCAGAGGCTCGTCAGCAGCCCGAGGCCTGCGATCAGCTTTCCCCCCGACATCAACCTCTTCCTCATGAAATCCGATCCCCCCGCCTTCAATCGTCGCCCGCCGTGGCGCGCGGCGGCAGATAGGCCTGGCCGGTGAGCGCCGCGAGCTTCTCCTCAAAATCGGCCTTCTGCAGCGCCGTGATGATCGCGTCGATCTCGCCCTCCAAGATGCGCGGCAGGCTGTACAGCGTGAGCCCGATGCGGTGATCGGTGACCCGGTTCTGGGGGAAATTGTACGTCCGGATGCGCTCCGAGCGATCGCCGGTGCCGATCTGGCTCCGGCGCTGCGCGGCGTATTTCGCGCGCTCCTCGTCCTCCTTCAGCTTGAGCAGCCGGGAGCGCAGGACGGCCATGGCGCTGGCCTTGTTCTTCTGCTGCGAGCGCCCGTCAGCGCAGAACACGATCATGCCGGTCGGCTTGTGGATGATGCGCACCGCCGAGTCGGTGGTGTTGACCCCCTGCCCGCCCGGACCGCTCGCGCGCTGGACGGTGATCTCGAGCTCTTGCGGATCGATGCGCACGTCGACCTCCTCCGCCTCGGGCAGCACGGCCACCGTGACGGTGGAGGTGTGAATGCGGCCGCTGGCCTCGGTGACGGGCACGCGCTGCACCCGGTGCACGCCGCTCTCGAATTTGAGCTGCCGGTAGGCATTCTGGCCGGACACCAGGAAGCTGGCCTCCTTGAAGCCGCCGCGCTCGCTGACGCTCGTGCCCAGGGACTCGATCTTCCAGCCGCGCGCCTCGGCGTATTTCTGATACATGCGCGCCAGCTCGGCGGCAAAGAGCGCCGCCTCCTCCCCGCCGGTGCCCGCGCGGATTTCCATGACCGTGTCGCGGGAGTCGGTCGGGTCGGGCGGAATCATCGCGAGCAGCACCGCCTGCCGCAGCGCGGTCCGCCGCGCCTCCAGCACGGGCAATTCCTGGGCGGCGAGCTCCTGCATGGCCGGATCGCCCGCGGACTCGCGGGCCAGGGCGCGGGCGTCGCCAATCTCGCGGTCGAGTTTTTCCAGTTCCCGGTAATCCGCCAGCAGCTGCGCCAGCTTCTGCTGCTCCCGCGTGACGTCGGCGGCGCGGCGCGGGTTGCCGTAGAACGACGGCTCCGCCATCTGCGCATTGCACTCGTCAAGGCGCCGTTGGAAGGGAGCAAGGTCCGGCAAAGAATCCATCGGAGGAAAGTGGCAGGGGGCGTGGAGATTTGCGAATTGCACCGGCCGCACTCTGCGGCTTGGTTACAGCCAGTCGCCGGGCGGGTGTGCCCGCCTACAGATGACGATCAGCAATGGCCACGACGCTCTTCACTCCCAACATCATCGCCTGCATCTGGGACTTCGACAAGACTCTTATTGCGGGATACATGCAGGCGCCGCTGTTCCGGCATTACGGAGTCGATGAGGCCAAGTTCTGGGCGGAGACGAACCGGCTGGTGGAGCACTACGCGAAGCGCGGGTATCGCATTTCGGGTGAGATCGGCTACCTCAACCACATCCTCACCTATGTCCTCGCGGGGCACATGCCCAAGCTGAACAACCAGCTCCTGCGCCGGCTGGGCGGCGAGATCAAGTTCTACCCGGGCCTGCCGGAGTTCTTCCCGCGCGCCAAGGAGTTCGTGCGCGAGAAGCCCGAATACCGGAAGCACGAGCTGCAGCTGGAGCACTACATCGTCAGCACCGGGATCGCCGAGATGATCCGCGGCAGCGCGATCGCCGCGCACGCCGACGGCATCTGGGGCTGCGAGTTCATCGAGAACCCGCTGCAGCCCGGCTTCCTGCAGCAGAAGGAATTCGACCTCGGCGCCGATGCCGAGATCGCGCAGATCGGCATGATGATCGACAACACGACCAAGACGCGCGCCCTGTTCGAAATCAACAAGGGCACGAACAAGAATCCCGCCCTGGACGTCAACGCCCGCATCCCGCCGGACGACCGGCGGATTCCATTTCCGAACATGGTCTACGTCGCCGACGGCCCGAGCGACATCCCCTGCTTCTCCCTCGTGAAGGAGCGCGGCGGGAAGGCGTAC
>JBAIXJ010000357.1:0-1899 GCA_037916645.1 Opitutales bacterium
ACGCCGCACACCGCGAGTATCCAGGCCCCGCCAGGGACGAACCGGACGAGATGCATGGTTCAATTGCGAATGTCCGCCATGTGGCGGGCGCCGCAGCGGTGGCAGGCGCCCATCGGTCCCTGGCGCCGGCGCGCGCGGAAGCGGCGGGCCCGCTCGCCGTTCCAGATCTCCGCGATCGTGGCCCGGCGCACGTTGCCGAGCACGCCGTCGGGAAAATCGACGCAGAAGTTGGCGTCGCCATTCGGCTGGATGTCGATCAGGCGCTCGACGTTGGCGCAATCCGGCGACCCGACCGGCGCCGTCGGATTGCTGAACCAGGTGCGGTACTCCTCCGCGCTCAGCGGCATGTAGGGATAATCCTGCAGCTCGCCGAGCGTGTCGCGATAGCGCCGATGCTGCGTGGCGAACAGGTCCGGGTCCACGCCGGATTCCTCGTGGTGGAAGCCGCGCCAGGCGTACGCCTCGTCGCCGAGCGTCTCGCGCACCTGCTCCTCCCACGTCCGGCCGACCGCCGCGGGCACCCAGTAATACGGCACGATCGAGAGCGACTCGACCCCCAGCTGGCGCGCCACGGCCGGCATCTCGCCCAGGCCCGCCACCGACCAGGGGCTGATCGTGAAGCAGATCGAGCGGCTCACGCGCCGCGGCTTGGCGCCGTCGAGTTCGTTCAGGCGCGCGAGGCCCTCCGCCAGCCGGCGGAACGATCCCGGCACCCCGCGGACCGCGTCATGGATCGGCTCCGGACCGTCGACGGAGATGGTGATGTGAAGGTTGCCGATCCGGACGAGGTCGGCGGCGAATTCCGCCAGGCGCGATCCGTTTGAATCGATCGAGAGGTAAAGCCCGAGACCGTGGATGTGCTCGAGCAGCGAGATGATGCCCGGGACCAGGAACGGCTCGCCGCCCCGGAGCAGGATGCACTTGATGCCGTGGGCCGCGGCCTCGTCGGCCAGCCGTTTCCAATCCGTCAACTTCAGGAACGGTCCGGGGCGGGCGTGGCCGGTGCGCATGTAGCCCTCCTCGCTCCACTGGCCGCACATCCGGCAGCGGAGGTTGCAGGCGTTCGTGAGGGTGAAGGACACATAGCCGGGGAAATCCATGCCCCATGGTCCTCGCGGGGCCGGCGCGGAACCGCAAGGGATTCCGCGGGCATCCGTTGCCGCGCCGGGCCCGGCGCCGGACCGGCCCGCGGCCGACGTTTGCACTGGAGTTGCCGGCCGGCCCGGGATCAAGCTGGAGCCGGCGCAACCTGCCGGTGTCTCCCTCTTCCGAACAGTCCGAATCGCCCGGGGCCGGGTCCCGCTGGATACTGGCCGTCGCGGTCGCCGTGCTCGCGCTGGCGACGGTGGCGGCGTACCGCAGCAGCTTCGCGGGCGTGTTCCTGTTCGACGACGCGCCGTCGATTCTCGACAACCCCACGATCCGGCCCCCGTGGTCGCTCGCCGCGCTGCTGTCGCCGCCGCCCCAGTCCACCGCGGGCGGGCGCCCGCTGGTGAATCTCACCCTGGCCCTGAACTACGCGCTGGGCGGCACCGACCCCTGGAGCTACCACGCGCTCAACCTGTTCATCCATCTCTGCGCGGGCCTGACCTTATTCGGCATCGTGCGGCGAACGCTTCTGCTCCCGCCGGGTAAGGGGCAAGAGCCAAGGGGTAAGGGCATTTCGGATCATCCAATGGTCGATGTGGGGCGGGGTCTCCCGACGCCGTCGACGCGAGATCCGGCAGCGCCTCGTCCCTTGGCGCTTACCACTTACCCCTTTGCCCTCGGCCCGGGCGAAGCCACGGGTTTGGCCCTCGCCGTGGCCCTGCTCTGGACGCTGCACCCGCTGCAGACCGAGTCGGTGACGTACATCATCCAGCGGACGGAGTCGCTGATGGGGCTCTTCTATCTGCTGAC
>JBAIXJ010000358.1:0-2821 GCA_037916645.1 Opitutales bacterium
GGGCCGGCATCGCGGCGGCGCGCGGCCGTTACGTCGTCATGGGCGACGCCGACGGCAGCTACGATTTCTCGCGCCTGTCGGATTTCCTCGGCCGGCTGCGGGCGGGGTGCGACCTCGTCGTGGGGAACCGGTTCCGCGGCGGCATCGCCGCCGGCGCGATGCCGTGGAAGAACCGCTACCTGGGCAACCCGGTGCTGTCGTGGCTGGGCCGCCTCTTCTTCCGCACGCCGCTGGGCGATTTCCACTGCGGGCTGCGCGGCTTCTCGCTCGCGGCGTACCGCCGCATGGATCTGCGGACCACCGGCAGGGAGTTTGCGTCGGAGATGGTCATCAAGGCGGCGCTCCTGAACCTGCGCGTGGCCGAGGTGCCGACCGTGCTGCGCCCCGACGGCCGGGGCCGGCCGCCGCACCTGCGGCCGTGGCGCGACGGCTGGCGGCACCTGCGGTTCATGCTGCTGTTCAGTCCGCGCTGGCTTTTCCTCTATCCCGGCCTCGCCCTGATCGCGGCCGGCCTCGGGGTCGGGGGCCTGCTCCTGCCCGGCCCGTTCCGGATCGGCCGCGTCGAGCTGGACGTCGACACGCTGCTGTTCGCCGCCATCGCCGTGCTGATCGGCTTCCAGGCCGTGGCCTTCGCGGCCCTGAGCAAGTTCTTCACCCTCCGGACGGGGCTGCGGGCGCCCGACGCGGGGTTCGAGCGCCGGCTGCGCGGCGTCACGCTGGAAGGCGGGCTGGTGGCGGGATTCTTGTTGCTCGCCGCGGGCCTGGCGCTCTCGCTCGTCGCGGTGTGGATCTGGCAGCAACGCGGGTTCGGCCCCCTGCTTCCCGGGCGGATGCTGCGCTGGGTGATTCCCGGCGCGACCTGCCTCACGCTGGGCTGCCAGGTGATCCTCGTCAGCTTCTTCCTGGGCGTGCTGCGGCTGGACACCCGCCACGACTCGTATCCGCCATGATCGCGGCGGTCCGACGACACGGATGGCTATGGGCCGGCGTGCTGCTGACCCTCGCGAAGCTCTGGCTGACCCGCGGCCAGCCGATCTGCGCCATCGGCTCGGCGACGCACGACGACCAGCTCTTCATCCGGCTCGCCGAATCCATCGCCCGCAGCGAGTGGCTTGGCCCGTACGACCAGCTCACCCTCGCCAAGGGCCCGTTCTACTCCGTCTGGATCGCGCTGACCTTTCTGCTCGGCCTGCCCCTCGGCTTCGCGCAGCAGCTCCTTTATGCCGCCGCCTGCCTGCTCCTCGTGGTGGCGCTGGCGCCGCTGGTGCGGAGCCAGGCGGCGCGGCTGGCCGCCTACGCGCTACTCCTCTGGAATCCGATGTCATTCGACGGGGCCTTTCTCTCGCGCGTTCTCCGGCAGCAGGTCTCCACCCCCCTTGCGCTGATGATCCTCGCCGGGCTGGTGGCGTTGGTGGCGCGCCGCGAGCAGCCGTTCCGCCGTCTCGTCCCGTGGGCGGTATTGGCCGGGATCGCCTTCGGACTGTTCTGGGTGACGCGGGAGGAGGGCGTCTGGATCGTGCCCGGCGTGGTCCTGCTCGGCGCGGCGGCGGTGGTGGGCGCCGCCGGCAGCCGGCCGGGAGGCTGGCGCGCGATGGCGGGCGCGGGCGCCCTCGCCGCGGGCGTGGCGCTGGTCCCCGTCGCGGGCGTCTGCGTCCTGAACGCGTGGCACTACCGCTGGTACGGCACGGTGGAGTTCCGCGCCGGCGAATTCAAGGAGGCCTACGGCGCGTTGCTGCGCGTCCGCGCCGGGCCGGCGATGCCGTTCGTGCCGGTCACCCGGCAGGCGCGGGAGGCGATCTACGCCGTGAGCCCGGCCTTCGCCCTGCTGCGCCCGCACCTGGAGGGCTCGATCGGCGAGGGCTGGGCGGGCGCCTCCGCCTCCGTCACCCACCTCCCCGCCGAGGAGCGCCAGATCAGCGGCGGCTGGTTCATGTGGGCGCTGCGCGACGCGACGGCCGCGGCCGGCTTCTGCCAGGACGCCGGCCAGGCCATGGCGTTCTATCACCGGCTCGCGATGGAGGTGAACCAGGCGTGCGACGACGGCCGGCTGCCGGCGGGTCCGCGGCGCAGCGGCTTCCTGCCGCCGTGGCATCCCGGCCTGGCGGGCGAGTGGCTCCGCGCCACCGGCGAGTTCGCCGAGTACCTGGCGTGGTTCCGGGGCTTCAGCGCGCACGCGCCGCCGAGCGTGGGGAGCGTCGACGAGTTGGAGCCATTCCGCGTCATGACGCGCGACCGGCTGTCGCCCCCCGTCTACGATGCGCAGCCGCCGCCCCCGCTTCGAAACTCGCTCGACGAATGGAAGGTGGACGCGCTGCAGACGATCGGCCGCGCCCTGAGGAGCGTCTGCCTCTGGCTGGTGCTGGCCGCGCACGGCCTCGCGCTCGCCCGGCTGGTGCAACTGGTCTGGCGGCGACGGCTGACCTACGCCTTCGTCGTGGCTGCGGCCGCGTGGAGCGGCTGCGCGGCGACCGTGCTGATGGATGCGCTCATCCAGGTGACATCGTTTCCCGTCTTCTCCGCCATCTACCTGCACGCGGCGTACCCACTGCTGCTGCTATTCGTGATCGCGCTCGGGATCGACGTCGCCACGGACCCGCGGGTGCTCCCGTCGCGCCGCGAGCCCTGATCCCGGCGTCAGCCCCGCTCCGCGGCGTCCGCAGGGCAGAAAAAGTTGGCCTCGCCGCGCCAAGTCCGCCATAGGGACGGGTTTTGCCCATGACTTCCAGCGCCGTGCCGCGGACCCTGTCGGTGATTGTGCCCGTCTACAACGAGGTGCGGACCGCCCGGGAGGCCCTGGAGGCGCTGCTCGCCAAGACCATCC
>JBAIXJ010000359.1:0-2044 GCA_037916645.1 Opitutales bacterium
CGAGCCAGGCGTCGTCCGGGCCGAGCAGCTCCGCGACCCCGTTGACCTCGGTGGAGACGATGGGCAGCCGGAACGCGGCCGCCTCCATGAGGACGCGCGGGAAGGATTCCTCGAAGCTGGAGCAGACGAACAGGTCGGCCAGGTGGTAAAACTCGTCCGCCGACGGTGTCTCGGAGATGAACTCGACCCCGGTCAGGCCGCGGTGCGCAACTTCCTGGCGCAGGGCATCGAGGTACTTGCCCGGCCGGGCGCCGACCATGAGGAAACGCAGCGCCGGCGGGGCGCCGGCGGCGGCCAGGTCCCGCTGGAGCCGCTCGATCGCGCGAACGAAGATGTGCTGTCCCTTGCGTTCGCAGACGGTGCCGACATTGGCGACGACGAGTTCGTGGTCGCGGATACCGTGCCGGCGCCGCAGCTCCGCCCGATCGTGCTCCGCGGCGAACCCGCGCAGGCGCGCGAGGTCGATCCAGCTCGGCACGAGGACGAAGTTGGCGTGCCGTTCGAGGCGCGCGTGGACGGCCAGCGTGGCGGCTGCGATGAAGACCACGCGGTCGGCGAAGCCGAACGCCTGCTCGATCCGGCCGAACAGTTCCGGCGCCAGCAGCGGCTCGAAGAAGCGGCGGACGGCCGCGCTTTCGTGGAGGTAGAGCAGCGACGGGCGGCGCAGGTGCCGGGCGACATGGACCGCCCAGAACGACACCATCGTGTTCGCCACGACCAGGTCCGCCTCGCGCCAGACCGGGGCGGCGGCGAGCGCGGCCACGCCCGCGTCGAATTCCGCCGTTGTGCGCGCACCCAGCAGGACGTTGGCACTGACGATTTCCACGCGCAGGCCGGCGTCTGCGAACCGCGCCCGCAGCGGGCCGTCCTCCGGGGAGACGACGGTCACCTGCCAGCCGGGCTGCGCGGCGAGATGGCGCGCGTACTCGAGGGCGAACAGCGGCGCCCCCTCGAGGTTCAGGTTGTGGGTCACGACGACCACGCGGAGCGGGCCGCCCCCGGTCGCGGCCGGCGGCGGCGCAAAGCGGCGGATGGCCGCGGGCCGGCGCAGGGGAGCCTCGGCGCGCCAGGCCGACCAGGCGCCGCGCAGGGCGGCGAGACGCGCGGCCCACGGCCCCCCGGCCAGCCGGTGCCGGCCGGCGGCCACATGCAGGGCGCCCGCGGCGCGGAGGAAGGTCGCGGGAGACAGGGGCGGCAGCAGGGGCTCGGCGCCCGTCACCAGGTGCGGCCGGAACCGCTGGGTGAAGACGAGTTCGCGCCGGCCGTCGTCGAGCTCGGCGAAGAGGCGCAGGCTGACCGGGTGGGGCAGGGCTGCCGGCACGTCGACGTGTCCGGCGAACTGCGCGTGGTTCGCGTTCTTGAGGCCGGCGAACACGCCGGTCACATCGCGCCGCGGGAGTCCCACCAGCAGGGGAACCGGCAGCAGCGGATCCACCCACGCGGTCAGGCCGACGATCGTCCGCTCGCGGTGGGCCAGCCAGCCGCTGACAGACAGCCGGCCGTAGCGGACCCGGCCCTCCGCGGCCGGCTCCTCCAGTGCGCCGAAGAACGGCGGGTTGGGCAGGGTGTTGAGCGGCGTGGCGAGATGGGAGGCGAGCGCCTCGCGCGCCAGCTCCGCCCATGCCGCCTGCGGATCGCGGCGCCGGTCGCGGAGCATCCGGATGAGGAGGGTGCTGATCGCCGGGCCGAGCGGGGCCGCGGGAGGGGCCGGGGCGGCGTCCGGCGCGACGGTGATCTCCTGGCGGTGGACCTCCTCCCACCGGCCGCTTTGGTCGCAGACATCAACGCGCAGCCAGCGCGCGCCGCGCGGCGGGTCGAGCAGGAAGGAGAAGCCGGCATGCGGCGGACCGTCGCGGCCGAGATGCGGGCGCTCGATTTCGGGCCGGGGCAGACCGCAGAGCCCGAGGAAGGGGCGAGCGTCAATCCACGCCCGCACATCCGCGGCCGCCCGGCCGGATTGCGAATGCAGCCAGCCGGCGATCCACGACGGGCCCGCGGGGAAACACCATCGGTCCGGATGGATGTCGATAGCGAGCTGCCAGTC
>JBAIXJ010000360.1:0-2489 GCA_037916645.1 Opitutales bacterium
GTCTTGATATTCGGCTTCGGCGGCTCGGGGGTGCGGGGCGTGGCCGCCGCGACCTCCGGGCTCGCGGTCGGTGCGGTCGCGGCAGGGGGAGGCGGGGGCGGAGGACTCGCGGCGAGCTGAACCGAAACCGTTGGCGAGGGGGCGGGGGTCGAGGCGGCCGGCTGGGGTTGCAGTGCGGGAGCGGGTGGCGGTGATGCCGGCGCCTCAGCCGTGGCCGGCGGAGATGACGCCACGCCAGGCGATGCGACTGTGGCGGGAGCTTCCCTGGGAGGAACGGAGGGGACGGTCACCGCTGGACCGGGGCTGGCGGTCGCGGTCGGCGGAGGCGTGGTGGCCGTCACCGGCGTGGCGACGGAAGAGGGGGGCGCCGCCAAGGGCGCCGTGGGGGTCGTCGCGGCCGGGGCCGGGGTCGCCGCCGCGGTCACGACCGGGCGTTCCTCCTTTTTCAGCGCCAGAACGAGAATCACGGCTCCGCCCACGAGCACGACGACGGCGGCGATGACGCCGAGGAAGATGGGCTCATAGCCGGTGCGCGTGCCGCGGCGGATGGCGGCGGGGTGGGCCATCGTCCCGGCCGGCGTCGCCGCCGGCGTGTCGGGGGAGCCCGGCTGCTGACTTTGCAGCTTCTGGGTCTTCTTGAGGGCGTCGTTGATGAGGCTCATGCGGTGGCGCAACCGTGGGCTGCGAGTCTTGTGGCGGAGTGTCCGGGCCTCTGCAATCCCGCAGTCAGGTCAGGCTCGAAACCTCCTTGATGGCCCGGCGGACGTCCCAGTAGTTGACCTCGTCGGAATCGCGGACAAACGCCGACAGCAGCGCCTTGTCGCAGAGATTGTTGATGACCCGGGGAATCCCCTTGCTCACGCGGTGGATGGTGCGCATGGCCGCGTTGGTGAAGAAGGGACGGCCGCTGGCCCCGGCCAGGGTCAGGCGGTGCTGCACGTAGTGCGCCGTGTCATGCATGGCCAGGGGCCGGAGCTCGGAATGGACCAGGATCCGCTGGCGGAGCTGCCGCAGGCGGTCCTGCGCGAGCATGTGCTTCAGCTCGGGCTGGCCGATGAGCACGATCTGCAGGAGCTTCTGCTTGTCCGTTTCCAGGTTGGACAGGAGGCGGATTTGCTCGAGCACTTTGAAGGAGAGGTTCTGCGCCTCGTCGATGATGAGCACGATGTCGCGGCCCGCCGCGATCCGGTGCAGCAGCACGCGGTTGATCTGGGCGGCCAGGTCGTGCTGCCCCTGGGCGAGGTGGGTCTCGCCGAGCTCGGTGAGGATGGCCCGCAGCATCTCGATCTCCGTGATGCGCGAATTGAGGATGAGGGCGGTGTCGTATTTGCCCGGATCGAGCTCGTTGAGGAAGCGCCGGCAGAGCGTGGTCTTGCCGCAGCCGACCTCGCCGACCAGGACGATGAAGCCCTTCTTCTCCTGCACCCCGTACTTGAGGTGCTGCAGGGCTTCCTGGTGGGTGGGACTCAGGTAGAGAAACTTGGGGTCCGGCGTGATGTTGAACGGCATCTCCGTCAGCCCGTAGAAACTCTGGTACATGGTCTTAGGCGGGGTTGAGGACCGGCATGAAGGGCAGACTATCCGATGGCTTCCCCCGGTGAGGCAAGCGGACAACTCCCGGAGTCGCAAGATTTACCGTTGCTTCCCAAACCCCGGGAAAGCGAAAAAGGATTGCGGAAGGGTCGCCAACCTCCTTATCGAAACCCTGTTTCCCGTGAACGCCCGCCGCCTCATCGTCTGGATCTACACCGCGCTGTTCGTGGTCGTCGCGGCCTTTTCCGGCACGTTCTTTTTCCGGACCTACCGCGAATACGCCCAGCTGCAGCGGGTGGAGGCCGAGACGCGGCAGCGCCTCGCCCAGGCCGAGGAGCGCCTGAAGCGGCAGGAGCGCGTGCTCGAGCGGCTGCGCACGGATCCGGCCTACGTCGAGAAGGTGATCCGCCGGCAGATGCTCTATGCGCGGCCCGACGAGTTTCTGTTCCGGTTTGAGGACGGCGACGACGATCCCGGGCGGCGCGACTCCGGTCGCGGCGAGTAAGATGGAAAAAGCGTTGCCTCAGGTTCCGGCTGCAGTTTTCTCCTCGGCCGCATGAGTGCCGCCGCACCGCCGCCCGAGCTCCACGACGCCTTCGCGCGCGCCGGCCAGGGCCAGGTGTTTGCCTTCTGGCCGCAGCTCGACGAGGCGGAGCGCCGGACGCTGCTCGAACAGGCCCGGGAGGTCGATCTGGACGAGGTGGCCCGCCTCACGCGGACGTTCCTGGGAGCCGGCGCCGGCGTCGACCTGACCGACCTCGAGCCCGCGCCCTACGAGGCGCTGCCGGAGCACGGTGGCGACTCCGCGGCCTGGGAGGCGGCACGGGGGGCCGGCGAGGCGGCGCTGCGCGCGGGCCGGGTGGCGGCGTTTACCGTGGCGGGCGGTCAGGGGACGCGGCTCGGCTATGACGGACCGAAAGGCACGTTCCCCGTCACGCCGGTGAAACGGAAGCCGC
>JBAIXJ010000361.1:0-2851 GCA_037916645.1 Opitutales bacterium
CTGGCTCGCCGACTTCAACCTCCGGGCGCCGGCCATCGGACCGCTGCCGGCCTGGGGCCGGAATCCGCTGTACGGTCCGGCCACGCCGCGCGGCGGCAGTGCGGACACGATCCTCGACGGCACGAGCACGTTTTGGGGGCCGAGCAACCGCGTGGACGAAGGCGGGCGGCAATTCGTCCCGCTCTTCCACGTGCCGCGCACCGGCCCGCATTCGCCCGCCCAGTTGCAGCATGCGAATCTGTCCGCGACCGCCGCCGGGCCGGGTTCCGCCGCGGGCCAGTCGTACGCGGACCCGCATACGCCCGACGGCACGCCCGACCTGGCCTACCGGATCAACGAGGTTCTCTGGGACCGGTATTTCTTCTCGACGCTGCCGTCGGACACCGATGGGCCGCTGAATCGCCGTCTCATTCCCTACCGGCGCGACGGACGGCCGCCCGACGCCGCGGCGCTCCACGGCTACACTACCGCGGCGGCGCACCTGTTGGTGAACGGGCCGTTCAACGTCAATTCCACCTCCGTGGCGGCTTGGCGGGCGCTGCTCGCATCGCTCAGCGGCCAGCGGCTGGCCTGCGCGGATCCGGCGACGGACGCCCTGACCGTCGTGACGGTGGGCCACGCGTTTCCGCGCGCGGCGTTTGTATTCGGCGGCGACGATGACGGCTGGCGCGGATTTCGCGCGCTCACCGACGCGGAGCTGCAGGAGCTCGCGGTGGCGATCGTCGATGCGGTGCGGGCCCGCGGGCCGTTCCGCTCGCTGGCGGAGTTCGTCAACCGCCCGCTACACGCGCCGGCGGAGAATGACCGCCGCTGCGGACTGCTCCAGGCGGCGCTCGACCGCATCGCCAATCCGCCCGCCTCCTTGGATCCCGTGGCAGGCCTGCCGGCGGCGGCGGGCCCGAGCCCCGGCCTCGCCTGGCCGGCCGCGTCGCAGGGGCATCGCGCCACCCTGGCGCCCGGCTGGCTGTCGCAGGCCGACGTCCTCGGGGTGGTCGGGCCGGTGCTGGCGGTGCGTTCGGACACCTTCCTGGTGCGCACCTACGGCGACGCGGTGAATCCGGCGACGGGCGCGACCACGGGGCGCGCCTGGTGCGAGGCGGTGCTGCAGCGGCTGCCGGAATACGTGGATCCGTCGGATCCGCCCGAGGCCGCCGACAACCTGACCGCCACCAACCAGGCGTACGGGCGGCGCTTCGCGGTGATCCGCTTTCGCTGGCTTGCCCCGGAGGAAGTCTGAGTCCCGGACCGCATTGCGCGCGCGGCATGAAACTTGTCGCCGGCGGGCGCGTCTGAGGAGGTTGCCGTCTGGCGGCCGCCCCGGACTCGACAAGCGCGGGCCGGCGGCGTTCTAATTGCCCAATCATGAAGCCCGCTTCCCGCGTCCACCCGGTTTCCCGACTTCGTGCCGCCGAAGCCTTTACCCTGCTCGAGATCCTCGTCGTCCTCGCGATCATCGGGCTGCTGTTCGGCCTCGCGGTCACCAACGTGGGCAACATCTTTGGCGGCAGCCAGAAGGACGTGGCCAAGCTGTTTGTCACCCAGAGCATGCAGGCCCCGCTGGAAGCCTACAAAATCCACATGGGCGACTACCCGACGACCGCCGAAGGTCTGCAGGCGCTGATTTCCGCGCCCGCCAACAAGGCCGACCGCTGGCGGGGACCGTACCTGCAGGACAACAAGCTGCCGGTCGACCCGTGGGGCGAACCGTACCAGTACCGCTATCCGGGGACGCACAACAAGAATCGCTACGATCTCTGGTCCAAGGGGCCCGACAAAGCCGATGGCACGGAGGACGATATCGGGAACTGGTGACGGCGCGGCCGGCGTCGCACGGAGCGCGAGGGAAAGGGGTAATTGAACCGGGAGCTGGGTTTGCCGCGGCCGGCCACGGGTGGGGATGCTTCTCCTCGCGCCCGCTCGCGCCTTCCGAGGCGCGGGGCGGGGCGCGGTGCGTTCACCCTGCTGGAAATCCTGCTGGTGCTCGCGCTGATCGGATTGATCGGGGTCCTGGTGGGCGGTGCGGTCATTCGCGTGATGGACGCCGACCATCCGACGGCCGAGGACACCTTCTGGCAGGCCTGCCGCTCGGCCCAGAAGATGGCGTCGCTGAGCGAGCGCGACGTCAGCCTGTCGTTCGACACCAAGCAGAAGAAGCTCGTCTGGAGCAACGGGCAGGAGACCGAGGACGCGGCATTCGATCCGGCCAGCGGCGCGGTCAGCGTGCAATTTCTCGAGGCGCAGAAGGGCGGCAGCCTGATCCTGATCGCGGGCCAGGTGGTCGAGACGCAGGAGGTGCCCCGCGTCATGTTCTATCCGGACGGCACCTGCACCGCGTTCCGCGTGCAATTCCGCGTGGGGGCGAATGCCTGGCAGATCGCGATCGATCCGTGGACGTGCGCGCCGATGCTGGAAAAGAAGCGGGAGACTCCGTCGTGAACGCCGCCGACCTCACGCCAAATACCGGCAGGTGCTCCCGCCCGCGCACGGCGCGGCGTGGTGGCCGGGCGTTGTCCTCCGGCGGCCGATCTCGATCGTTTGGTTTCACCCTGCTGGAAGTCCTAGTCGCCCTCGCGATCTTCGCCATGGCGGCCGTGGTCCTCGGCGCGACTTACGTCAACGCGCTGAACGCCTACGAGGCGGCGTCCCGCCGCAACGAGTACGACGAGGATCTCCGGTTCGTGCGGACCGTGGTGCTGACCGAGGCGGACCGGGACAAGGTGGAGCAGGGGGGCGACATGAATCTGGGCGGGGAGAAACGGGCCCGGTGGCAGGCCGACATCGCGTCGACCGCGACGGCGGACCTTTTCGCCGTGACCTGGACCTGCGTGATCACCGATCCGGCCCGGCCCAC
>JBAIXJ010000362.1:0-2569 GCA_037916645.1 Opitutales bacterium
CTGTTCGGCATCGTCTTCGCGGGGCATCCCGATCTGCGCCGGCTCCTCATGTGGGACGCCTTTCAGGATCATCCGATGCGCAAGGACTACGTCGAGCCGGACGACTACGAATGGGAGCCGACTCCGCACGATGAGGTGCTCGCCAAGGCGCGGCGGCACACGCCCGCGGCGGCCGGGGAGGGCGCCTCCCCCGCATGATCCCGGCCGACACCATCGTCCCGGCGCGGGCGGAATCCTTCCCGTCGCCAGGTTCGCGCGTGCGGCCGGCGCACGACGAGTTCCACGGAGACCTGCTGGAGGTTTCGATGGGGCCGCACCATCCGTCGACCCACGGGGTGTTCCGCATGATGGTCACGCTCGATGGCGAGATCATCGTCCGGCTCAAGCCGGTCTTCGGCTACCTCCACCGCAACCACGAGAAGCTCGGCGAGGGCATCACCTACCTCTCGTCGATGCCGTACACCGACCGGCTGGATTATTTCTGCTCGATGACGAACAACTGGGCGTACGCGCTGGCGGTCGAAAAGTTGGCCGGCCTGAATGTCCCGGAACGTGCTGAGTACCTGCGCGTCATTCTGGCTGAACTGACGCGCCTGCTCAATCACACCTGCCTCGCCGGCTTCCTGCTCCAGGACTGCGGCGCCTCGGGGACGCCGCTGATGTACGCATTCCGCGAGCGGGAGAAGATCCTCGACCTTTTCGAGGCGCTCAGCGGATCCCGGATGATGTGCAACTACCAGCGGTTCGGCGGCTGCCGGGTCGATCCGCCGCCGGCCTGGTTCGAATCCGCGCGCGCCGTGGTGGACGGCTTTCCCCGTTTTCTCGACGAGTACGAGGCGCTGATCACCGCCAACGAAATCATCCTCGCGCGGATGCAGGGTGTCGGGCGGCTGTCGGCCGAGCTCGCGGTCCAGGCCGGGATCACGGGCCCGATGCTCCGGGCGGCCGGCGTCGCGTACGACCTGCGCAAGGTGGACGGCTATGGCATCTACCCCCGTTTCCCCTTCCGCGTTCCGCTCGGGGACCACGGGGACACGTACGACCGGTACATGATCCGCGTCCTCGAGATGCGGGAGTCGCTGCGAATCCTGGACCAGGCGCTGCGCGACATCCCGGCCGGTCCGATCATGGACACCAAGGCCAAGCTGCGCGGCTTCCGCCCCAAGCCCGGCGAGGCGTACGGCCGGATCGAGGGGCCGAAGGGCGAGATCGGCTTTTACCTCATCAGCGACGGCGGGCCGACGCCCTACCGCTACCGCGTCCGCGCCCCCTCGCTGGTCAACCTGACCGTACTCGAGGACTTGTGCCGGGGCCACACGGTGGCCGACGCCGTCATCATCCTCGGGAGCATCGACATCGTGCTCGGCGAAGTCGACCGCTGACCCGCGCCGCGCTCGTACTCCCCTCAACGTCACCCGGCCTCATGCTCGGCACCGGCATCATCAAGGGTCTCGCCGCCACCGCGAAGAACTTCGTCGGCAGCTTTCACGATCCCCGGCGCTTTGTGACGGTGCAGTATCCCGAGGAGAAGGCGCCGGTGACCGAGGCGTACCGGAACTTCCCGTTCCTCGTCTACGACGCCGAGGGCGATCCGATGGGCACGCTGCGCTGCGTGGCCTGCCGGATCTGCGAAAAGGAATGCCCGCCGCAGTGCATCTACATCGTGCCCGACGTGGACGAGAAGGGAAAGCCGCGGAAGCACCCGCGCGTGTTCGACCTCGACATCTCGGTGTGCATGAGCTGCCAGATCTGCGTCGAGGTCTGCCCGTTTGACGCGATCAAGATGGATCAGGCCTTCGAGCTGGCCGCGACGGACCGGTTCCGGGGCCTGCTGCTGGACAAGCATCAACTCGCCCGCCCGAACGCGCACTTCCAGCGGATCCATCCCACCGAGGCGGCGGAGGTCGACGCGCGCCTGGCGGAGGAGAAGCGCCGGGCCGAGGAGAAGGCCCGCGCCGCCGCGGCGGCCAAGGCCGCGCGACCGCCGGCCGCCCCATGAGCCCCGCATCCCCCGCCGATTCCATGCTCGAACGGGCGCCGCTCCTCGCGCGCGACCTGGTGAGCGGCCTGTTTCCGCCGCCCGCGCGCGGAGCGGTGGACGCGGTACTGGCGATCGCGGCGGTGATCGGCGCCTTTGGGCTGATCTTCACCCTGCTCACCCTCGTGGAGCGGAAGGCGCTGGGGCGCATGCAAAACCGGCCGGGCCCCAATCGCACCGGCCCCTTCGGCCTGCTGCAGCCGATCGCCGATGGCATCAAGATGCTGGTCAAGGAGGACGTCGTCCCGCACGCCGCGGACCGGCCGCTGCATTTCCTGGCGCCGATCGTGATGGTGGCGTTCACGCTGCTGGCGTTCGCCGTCATTCCCTACGGCCGGCGCCTGCTCCCCGTCGATCTCGACGCGGCGGTGCTGTTCTTCTTCGCCGCCGGGGCCACCACGGAGCTGGCGGTGTTCATGGCCGGCTGGTCGAGCCACAACAAATACTCGCTGCTCGCGGCGATGCGCGCTTTGGCGCAGCTGATCAGCTACGAGCTGCCGCTGCTGCTCGCGGCCGTCCCGGTGGTGATGC
>JBAIXJ010000363.1:0-2981 GCA_037916645.1 Opitutales bacterium
GCGGGCGCCGAGGTCGTGGATGCGCGGCAGGTGCGGACCGGCCTGCGTTCGGTCGAGCTGCGCCGCGAGCCGGACCAGTGGGGCCGGTCGTTCGAATTTGTCATCAACGGCGTGCCCATCTTCGCCAAGGGCGCCAACGTGATCCCGTTCGACAGCTTCCCGAACCGCGTGACCGCCCGCGAATACCGGCGGGTGCTCGAGTCGGCCCGCAACGCGAACATGAACATGATCCGCCACTGGGGCGGCGGCTACTACGAGACCGACGAGTTCTACGCGCTCTGCGACGAACTCGGCATCATGGTCTGGCAGGACTTCATGTTCGGCAACAACTGGCAGCCCGGCCTCTACGAATTCAAACTCAACGTCGCGCAGGAGGTCGAGGACCAGGTCCGGCGCCTGCGCAACCACCCGTGCATCGTCCTCTGGTGCGGCAACAACGAGACCGAGGCCGCGTTCACCTGGCTGACCCAGTCACGCGCGATCGACAGCGCGGCCCAGACGCAGATGTGGAAGGACTACCTGACGCTGTTCTACGGCGTGGTCGGCCAGAACGTGCGCCGGCTCGCCCCGGAGACGCCGTACTGGTCCAGCTCGCCCACGGCCGATTTCGACAGCAACGTCGAGGCGCCCAACTCCACCTACCGGAGCGGCGACTACCACGACTGGAGCGTCTGGCACGGGCGGGTGCCGTTCGCCGAGTACGAGCAGCACCTCTACCGCTTCTTCTCGGAGTACGGCTTCCAGTCGTTCCCCGAGATGCGCACGGTCGAGGCGTTCACCACGCCGGAGGACCGGACGGGCATCCTGACGCCGGTGATGCTGGCCCACCAGAAGAACACCCAGGGCAACTCCATCATCCACGACTATCTGCTGAAGTACTACGCGGAACCGAAAGATTTCGCCTCCTTCCTTTACGTCAGCCAGGTGCTGCAGGCCGAGGGCATCAAGGTCGGGGCCGAGCACATGCGCCGCCACCGCCCCGAGGTCATGGGCTCGCTCTACTGGCAGCTCAACGACTGCTGGCCCGTGGCGTCGTGGGCGAGCGTGGACTATTACGGCCGCTGGAAGGCGCTCCAGTACTACGCGCGGCGGTTCTACGCGCCGGTGCTCGTCTCGCCGCACGTCGAGGACGGCGCCGTGGCCGTCTATGTCGTCTCGGACCGCCTCGCGCCGGTGACCGGCACCCTGCGCCTGCGGGTGATGAGCTTTGACGGCGCGACGCTGACCGAGAGCAACGCCCCCGTGACGGTCGCTCCGCAGGCGAGCCAGGTCTACCTGCGGATTCCGCTGTCCGCGCTGGCGGCCAAGGGCATCGATTTCACCAAGGCCTTCGTGGCCGTCGACCTCACGGCGGACAGCCGGACCGTCAGCTCAAACCTGATCTATCTGGCGCCGACGAAGGAAATCCACCTTCCGGCCGCGCAAATCACGGCCGAACTCGCCGCGGCGCCCGGCGGCGCGACCCTGCGCCTGAGCGCAAAGGTGCTGACGCGCAGCGTCCACGTCACTTTTGGCGATCTCGACGTCGGCCTGTCCGATGACTACGTCGACCTCATTCCGGGGCAGCCCGTGGAGATCGCCGTCAAAGGCGCGGCGGGACTCGACTCGCTCCGCCAGGCGATGAAGATCCAGTCGCTCGCCGACGCGTTCTGAACCGCCAGGCGGCAACGGAAAACGCCGGCGCGGCTGAACGGACCGCGCCGGCGGTGTAACGCATAGCACTTGACTGAATCCGGCCCCAGTGGGCGCCGGATAATCGCAGACCGCGCCGAGCGCCGTCGCCTACCGGAGGGAAGCGTAGCGCTCGGGCCGCTCGCTCTTCAGGTTGTTGGCGATAACCTCGGCCGCCGGGTGGTTCACAAACCTCATCTCGCTCACCTTCCCTTGGGCGAAGGTGATGACGAGCAGATTGCAGCCCCGCGCCTGGGCCTCCGGCAGATCGGGCCGGCAGGAATCAAAGACCCAGACATCGGGCGACAGTTCGAGAACGGGCTGCCCCAACGCGGCCACGACAGCGTACTGGCTGGCGCCGGCGACGATTTCGTCGGCGTCCCGGCGCGCGAGCAGGTCGTTCCACCGCGTGGCGGTCACCTTGCTGGCCCAGTAGCCGACGGCGGACGAGGCTGACGGTTCGGCGGAAACGGGAATCAACGCGGGCGCTCCCAGCGCCGCGGCAAGAATGAGGATCGAGGACATGCGTGCATTCATGGTGGATTCACTTGTTTGAGTTCTGACTGAGTGCGTGCAGAGACAATCGAGGTCACGCGACCGCCGGCGGCGACCCGTTCGAAGCGGGCTCGTCGGTCGGCCGCCGGACCTCAACCGCCGCCTGCAGGAAAACCGGCAACCGAAGAAATGGTTACGGACGGACACGAAATTTCTGTCTGGCGTTCCCGCCCCCGGTCGCCGAAAAGCCAAACCATCCCGCCCCCCGGCGCCCCGGCACGCCCGCCGGCACCCACGCGCTGGCGGCTCCCGCCGCCGGGCGCAGGCTCATCGTCGGATTCGAGAGGAGGCAGCAGGGGGAAGAGTCGATCGGGCGGAATCATGGCGTTTCAGGGTCAGGCGACGGGTTGATTGCGAACGGCTCCACCCTACCACGCCTCCCTGACAACCCTATGTCAGGAGTGTTACGTCGGGGCCAAAAACCGTTGGGCGGGGGGTGCGCGGCGCCGGATCGGGCGCGCGGAAAGCCGTTCGGCCCGACGCATTTCGGCGGCGATGCCCGGTGCCTGGCTGCCGTGGAGAGCTGTGGCGGCCGGGCCCGGGCGACGCGCCCGGGAACGGGGAGAAGAGTGCGCATGGCCACACTCTAGCCGAGCCTCGCCGTGAGCCCCAGATTCAGCCCTTGCGAAATTCTGCCGCCACAGTTTTCGGTCTCCGGGGCCGGCCGTCCGACGACCCGCTTTTCAGCCCAGGCCGAGCACGAACCCTTCCCGCCACGTCGGATATTGCGGCGTCCAGCCCAGCCGCCGCGCCTT
>JBAIXJ010000364.1:0-1872 GCA_037916645.1 Opitutales bacterium
GAGCACGACACCACGCGCCCCGTCCAATACGAGAGCGACCGCAGCTTCGCCGTCAGCGACGTCGTTTGCCCGATGTATCCCTCGCCCGAGTCGGTCCGCGTCTACGCCGCACTCCCGCGCGAAAAGCCGTTCATCATGTGCGAATACGCCCACGCGATGGGCAACAGCACGGGCGACATCTGGGCCTACTGGCGGCCGATCTACGAGGGCCTGCCCCACCTGCAGGGCGGCTACATCTGGGACTGGGTGGACCAGGGCCTGCGCACGCCCGTGCCGGCGTCGCGCAGGATCGAGCGGCTGGAAAACCCGAAATCCCTGCCGCTGGATCCGAAGCTCGGCACGTTCTTCGCCTACGGCGGCACCTTCGGTCCGCCCGACATCGCCTCGGACGGCAATTTCTGCGCCAACGGCCTGGTCAGTGCCGACCGCACCCCGCACCCCGGCCTGGCCGAGGTGAAGAAGGTCTACCAGCCGATCCAGATGCATGCCGGCGACCTCGCCCGCGGCGAAGTGGTGATGAAAAACTGGGCCGATTTTCGCGCGGCGGAGGACTGGCTGGTCGGCGAGTGGCGGGTCGTCGCCGACGGCCGGGTGCTGCAGCAGGGGCGGCTGGACGGATTGACGCTCGCGCCGCGCGAGCAGAAGACCGTCGCCGTGCCGCTCGCGCCGGTCACGCCCGCGCCGGGCACCGAGTACTGGCTGGAGATCAGCTTCCAGCTCAAGGAAACGACGCCGTGGGCGGAGGCCGGGCACGAAGTGGCGTGGGAGCAGTTCAAGCTGCCGGGGTCGGCGCCGGTGGTTCCGGTCGCGACCGCATCGCTGCCGCCCCTGCGCCTCGCGCAGTCCGCCGACCGCATCACGGTGACCGGCGGGAATTTCAGCGCCGCGGTGGACCGAAAGTCCGGTTTGCTCGTCTCATTGCGGACCGGTGAGACCGAACTCCTCGAACGACCGCTCGGACCGGACTTCTGGCGGGCGCCGACCGACAATGACCGTGGCAACAACATGCCGCGGACCGACGGGCCGAACCCGTGGAGTCCGCTGCCCGGCATCTGGCGCGAGGCCGTCCAGGGATGGGAGGCCCGGGCAGTGACTGCGGCGCAACCCGATCCCGGCCGCGTGGTCGTGGCGGTCGACGGCTGGCTGCCCGCGGTCGCCTGCGGCTACCGGATCACCTGGACCGTCCTCGGTTCGGGCGACGTGCGGGTCGACGCGTCATTCCAGCCGGGCGACCGCCCGCTGCCGGAGTTGCCGCGGTTCGGCATGCAGACCATGCTGCGCGCGGGGTTCGACCATCTTGCCTGGTATGGCAAGGGTCCCCAGGAGACGTATTGGGACCGGCAGGACGCCCGCGTCGGCGTCTACCGCGGCCGGGTGCGGGACCAGTATTTCGACTACATCAAGCCGCAGGAAACCGGGAACAAGGAGGCGGTGCGCTGGCTCGCGCTCACGGACGAGCAGGGACGCGGGCTGCTGGCCGTGGGCGAGCCGCTCCTCAGCGCGAGCGCGCTCCACTACACGACCGAGGACCTGTACTGCCCCACGCAGCACGAGGATTTCTACCGGTACCTCCTGCCCGACCGGCAGACCATCACCTTGAATCTGGATCTCCACCAGCGCGGCCTGGGCGGCGACAACTCCTGGGGCGCATTGCCGCACGAAGCGTTCCGCCTCAACCCCTGGCCGACGACCTATTCCTACCGCCTGCACGTCCTGGCCGGCGGGGAGGACGTGATCGCGCTGGCCAAACAGGCTTTCGACTGATTTCCGGCTCCCTCGCACCCTCAATCCCGATTCCGTATCTCCATGCGATCCGTCCGCCCTGCAATTGTCGTCCTGTGCGCCGCGTGGCTCCATCTCCTGGCGTCCGCC
>JBAIXJ010000365.1:0-6221 GCA_037916645.1 Opitutales bacterium
CGGTTACCGAGGCACCGGCGACAATCTCCCCGCTGCCCGCGCTCGTGGCGTACGCCAGCGCCCATCACGTCGCGCTGGGCCAATTCGTCCCGACCGCGCCGGACGCCACGCCCCGCAGCGGCGATGCAGTGACGTTCCTGGTCAGTCTGCGCGAAAAGGGCCGGGAGCGACAATGGCTCGTCGATCTGCAGGTCGACGACATGACTGCCGCTGAGCGCGCCGCGAAGCCGCCGCCGGACATGTATATCCAGCCTCCCGACGGCAGGCCGCAGATCTGGTTCTCCAACCAGCACCGGGTCGCGCTGGAGATTGCCACCACCGGCGCCTTCTCCGCCGACCCGACCGACCCGCCGACGATCCGGAATGCGCGGGTTCTCCTCAGCTCCGACTATCTCGGCCTGGGCTTGGATCGGTCGTGCCGCCTGATCATGGACCTCGTGGCCAGGTACGGTCCCAATCCCAATCCAAAGCCGGTCCTTTCGGCGGAGGATGATCGCACCGCCGCGGGGTTCTTTCCGGCGCTCGTCACCTTCTTCCAGGCGGCCCAAAGCACGCCGGGATTGAGCGAGATTCTCTGGGACATCACGCAGAAACCCTCCCTCTGGTCGCTCGCACGCCGTGGGGGACGGGTGGATACCAACCTCAATATGGACAAGGTTCCGGTCGCGCTCGATTCGGCCGCCTGGGGCGCGGCGGACGCGGGCGGCCTCCTCGGGCTGCCGCTGACGGTGCTTTTGAACGACCGCCCGGCGCTGGTCAGCGCGCTCTTCATCACTTCCGCCCGCCCGCCCTTGCTCGCCTGCGCCGGCATCATCGGCATCGACGCGGAGCCGCCGGGGAAACCCGAACGCCACCTCTCGATCCGGCTCGTAGCCTCGCGGCGGGCGGAGCCGGCGCCGCGCTGATCACTTTTCCAGCAGGACGAGGGCGTGCAGCCCTCGCCCGAAGACCCAGTCCGCCCACGGCGGGTAGAGGCCGAGCCGGGTGATGCGGCGGGCGACCCGCAATCCTGCGGCGGCAAAACCCCGCTCCCACTGCTCCCGGCTCCAGTAGTTGTACGGCAGCGCCACCCCGTAGCGCGCATTTCCCACCCAGTCCATGAAGCGCAGCGTGGCGCCGGCCAGGAGGCCGGTCCGCTCATGATCCTTGATGACGACAAAACGTCGCGTCACGCGCGCCGCCTCCCGCAGCAGGACCTGGGGATCCACCGTGTGGTGGAGCACGTCGACCAGCATGACGGCGTCCCATGAGCCGTCCGCGAACGGGATTCTCCGCCCGTCGAACGGGCGCACCGGGACGGCGGTCCCGGGCCGGATGAGCACGTCGATGCCCTCGATCTTCAGGGCGGGGCGGAGCTGCTGGATCAAGCGGGCGACGCTGCCGTCGCCGGCCCCGACATCCAGCACCCGGCCCTCGGCCGGCAGCAGACCGCCGATCAATTCCGCCAGCACGCGCCGGCGCCGGGGAAACACGCGGCGGCTGTGGAGATCGGAGATCATGGACCGGGCGGGACGCTCACCCGCTCTTTCCGGCTTCGGGCTTGCGCTCTCCGGTCTCGGCACGTTCCGCGTCGTGGAGGAGCTTGTATTCCACCGCGTCGCGCAGCGCCTCCCAGCTGGCCTCGATGATGTTGTCGCTCAGGCCGACCGTGCCCCAGATGTCCTCCCCGTCGCTGGTCTCGATGAGGACGCGGGCCCGGGAATTCGCGCCGCGCTTGCTGTCGAGGATGCGCACCTTGTAGTCGCTCAGCTTCGTGTCCCGGATCGCCGGGTAGGCGCGCTCCAGCGCAAGCCGCAGCGCCTTGTCGAGGGCGCTGACCGGGCCGATGCATTCCGCCACCGTGTGCATCGACTTGCCCTTCACCTTCACCTTCACCGTGGCCTCGGCCACGACCGACGCCTCGGGCCCCCGGCACTCGACGATCACGCGGTAGCCCTCGAGCTCGAACGCCGGGTGGTGCTTCTGCAGCCAGCGCGCGAGCAGCAGCTTCAGCGACGCGTCGGCCGCCTCGAATTCGTAGCCCTCAAACTCGAGGCGCTTCAGCTCCTCGAGCACGTGCTTCACCTCCGCCGACTGTTCGTCGACGTGGAAGCCCAGCTCGCGCGCCTTCATCACGATGCTGCTCCGGCCGGCGAGGTCGGAGACCAGCACGCGCGTGTGGTTGCCGACGGCGCCCGGGTCCACGTGCTCATAGCTCCGTTTCACCTTCTGCGCCGCGTTGGCGTGCAGGCCGCCCTTGTGGGCGAACGCCGAGGCGCCGACAAACGGCGCCTTTGGATCCGGCCGCTGGTTGGCCAGCTCGTCGACATAGTGCGACAGCTCGCGGAGCTGCGGCAGGTTTGGGCGGCAGGCCGCGTCGCGGCCCATCTTCAGAAACAGGCCGGGCAGGATCGTGGTGAGGTTGGCGTTGCCCGTGCGCTCCCCGTAGCCGTTGAGCGTGCCCTGCACGAGGGTGGCGCCGGCCGCGATGCCGGCGAGCGAGACGGCGACGCCCAGCCCGCTGTCGTTGTGGCAGTGGACGCCGACGTTCTCGCCGCCGAACTCGCGCACCACCCGGGCCACGATGTCCTTGAAATCGTCCACCAGCGTGCCGCCGTTGGTGTCGCACAGCGTCAGGTTCGCCGCGCCGCCGCGCTTCGCCGCGGCCAGCGTCCGCAGGGCGTAGTCCGCGTCGTCCTTGTAGCCGTCGAAGAAATGCTCGGCGTCGTAGATCACCTCGCGCCCCTGCGCCACGAGATGGCGCACGGAGTCCTCGATCATCGCCAGGTTCTCCTCCGCCGTGGTGCGGATGATCTCCGTCACGTGCAGGAGCCAGGTCTTGCCGACGATCGTCACGACCGGCGTGCCGGCGTCGAGCAGGACTTTGAGCTGGGCGTCCTGGGCGGCGGCGACGCCCGCCCGCCGCGTGGAGCCGAAGGCGGCGACACGGGCATGGCGGAGCTTCAGCTTCGCCACCTCGGCGAAGAAGGTGATGTCGCGCGGATTGGAGCCCGGAAAGCCGCCCTCGATGTAGTCGACGCCGAACTGGTCAAGCCGCTCCGTGATCAGCAGCTTGTCGGTCACGGAGAACGAAATCCCCTCGCCCTGGGTGCCGTCGCGGAGGGTGGTGTCGTAGATCTTCAGCGGTTGGGTTTTCATGACGAAAAAGCCCCGGGAGGTTGTGGCCCGGGGCATCGAGGTTGACGTGAGTCTGTTGCGGCAGCTTACGCCATGTCTCCATGTCCGGGCCGGCGCCCGATGATAATAATCGCGCCGATGATCGCGCTGCGGATGGCCGGGAGGAGGAGCATGGGTTGGGAACGGAATCGGGAGGAAAGGCCAATCCGGCGCCGCTGTCCACCCTGTTTTTCGGGGGGCGGAGGGGCCTCGGGCGCGGGCCCGGATCGAGCCCTCTCAGATCCTGTGGGCCGCCAGCTTGCTGGCGCCATTTCGCGATTGCGCAGCGTGGCGCGAGCAAGCTCGCCGCCTACACAATGCGCCGGGAAGGTCGCTGGACGATCCCCGCCCTCACGGTTCCTTCCTCGGCGGCGCGTCAGTCAGGGAGACCACGTCCTTGGGATTCAGGGCGTAGGTCAGGCCCCGGTCGGTCTCCACGACCAGGACGCCGGCCACGGCCTTCATCGAGCGGATGCTCACGAGTGTCACCGTGGCGCCCTCGCGCCGGAGGTTCAGATAGATCGGCGTGTGGCTGATGCCGGCGAAGGCGGTGGCGTAGCCCTTGGCGAGTTGCTCCACCTCCGATTCGAGGCGGATCGTGAGCGGCTGGCCCGCGCCCTGGTTGGCGGGCTGGGCGAAGGCGGGGCCGGCCAGCAGCAGGAACAAAACGGCGGTGATAGTCTTCATGGACGAGGGATCCTCATGCCGGAGGGATTTTGAGGGCCGGACCGGCCGGCGGCCAGCCGCGGCTCGGAGCGAGCACAATCCAATCGGCGCCGGAGGTCAATGGCGTCCGGGGGAAATTTCGCAGCAACACAATCGGCCGGGATCGCCCCGAAGTTTCCCGAGGGGACCGGCCCGCCGCGCCGCCTCTTTCTTTCACCGCCGGCTTGCCGGCCCGCGGCGCTTCGTCTAGCCAAGAACGCTCCATGCTCTCCGCTTCATCTGCCGGCACGGCCGGCGTTCGCCATCTGACCGACAGATCTTTCGGGCATTTCCCCCTCGCTCGTCGCCTGGGCCTGGGACTTGCCGCCCTTTTCCTGCTCGCGTCCTGCGCGACGCGCATCACCGCCCCCGGCCGGATGGGCGCCGACTACGGCACCATCCTGGCCGCAAAATACATCATCAACAACAATGTCTGGGGCAAGAGCCACTCGCCCGGCGGCCATGAGAGCGTCTATTGCTCGAATGCCGTCAGCCCGGTCACGTGGGGCGCGACCTACGACTGGCCGGTGGGCGACAAGCCCTACAACGTCAAGGCCTACCCGAGCATCATCAGCGGCTGGCATTGGGGCACCTGGTCCGCCGGCTCGGGCCTGCCGGTGCGCCTCGGCGACCGCCGGTCGATCGTCACCAGCGGGTCCGTCGCGGTCACCAATCCGGGCGTGCAGAACGTGGCGTACGACTGCTGGATTCACCGCATCGCCGACCCGGGGAATCAATCCCAGCCGACCGACGAGGTGATGGTCTGGGTCGCGCGCTACGGCGGCGCCGGACCGCTCGGCAAGATGCAGGAGCGGGTGGAAATCGGCGGCGCGACCTGGGACCTCTATCGCGGCGTGACCACCTGGAATGTGTACTCCTTCGTCCGCGTCGACAACGCCACCTCGTGGACGATCGACCTCCGCGACTTCACCGACTACCTGGTTTCGGCCAAAGGCTGGCTCGAGAAGGAGAAATATCTCACGAGCGTCCAGTTCGGCACCGAGATCTTCAAGACCGACGGCGCGGGCAGCTTCGAGGTCGCCAACTACCGCTGCGACGTGGAGTAAGGGGTGTCCCGGCCTCGGGCGTGGCAAGGCTGCGCCCGTGCCAGAATTTCAATGCGTTGTAGGCAGCCCGCTCGCGGGCGCCATTCAACACCGGGTTTTGGCGCCAGCAAGCTGGCGGCCCACAACGAGAGGCATCGAGCCGCACGGCTGCGGTTCACACCCCGTGCCGCTCGATGAAGTCCTTGATCGCCGCGGGGTCGGCCGCGATCGGATGCTTGACCACGGGCCGATCCTTCAGCGCCTCAAGGCTCGGATGAGTCGGGTGGAGCCCGGTGGCGGCGTGGATGACATCGGGGAATTTTGCCGGGCTGGCGGTGGCGAGCACCACGCTCACCCGGCCCGGATTGATCTCCTTGAACGCGCACGCGGTGTGCGGATCGCAGACGTAGCCATACCGGTGGTAGACCTGCCTGATCAGGCCGGTGATCTCGGCGTCCGTGCACCGCGAGGCGGTGAACGTGCCGGCGTCGAATTGTTCGAACCGGTAGGCCCCCTCGCGTTTGAACGTCCGCATGATTTCGCCCAGGCGCGCGGAATCGCGGCCCGTGCTGTAGTAGAGGAACCGCTCGAAGTTGGAGGCGACCTGGATGTCCATCGACGGTGCGAGGCTCGGCTGGACCTCCGCCACCCGGTATTCGCCGGTGGTGAAGAGGCGGTAGAGGATGTCGTTCTGGTTCGTGGCGATCTTGAAGCTCCGGATCGGCACGCCCATCTGCTGGAGCATCCAGCCGGCGAGGACGTTGCCGAAATTGCCCGTGGGCACGACGAACTCGACGTTGTCGCGCCGGCGCTCGGGCAGGCGCAGCCATGCGTACAGGTAGTACACGCACTGGGCCAGGACGCGGGCCAGGTTGATGGAGTTGACGGCCGAGAGCCGGTGGCGCGCCCGGAACGCCTGGTCGCCAAACACATCCTTCAGCGCCGCCTGGGCGTCGTCGAAGGTCCCGTTCACCGCCAGGGCGAACACATTGGCTGCGCCGGTGCAGGCCATCTGCCGCTCCTGGAGGGGCGCGATGCGGCCGTCGGGATAGAGGATGAAAATGGCGACGCCCGGCTTGCCGAGCAGGCCGTGGATCGCCGCGGCGCCCGTGTCGCCCGAGGTCGCGCCGAGCACATTAAGCGTCTCGCCGCGCACCCGGCACTGGTGCTCGTACAGGTTGCCGAGGAACTGGAGCGCGAAATCCTTGAACGCGAGCGTCGGGCCGTGAAACAGCTCCAGCACGAAGAGGTTGTCCGCCAGCTGCTCGAGCGGCGCGATGTCGGGATGCGTGAACGCGCGGTAGGACCGGCCGG
>JBAIXJ010000366.1:0-2561 GCA_037916645.1 Opitutales bacterium
GAAAACGGCGCGATCCCGGACGGTCGACACCTCGGAGGCACCACGGATCACCCGGATGGGCACGGAGGCTACTCGGTTGACGGGGTTGCTCCAGGCCCGCGGTGAATCGATCCGCATCCTCGTCGCCCCACAAAGGCCATCCGTTCCCATCTGTGTAATCCGTGGTGAGAAGAAGTCCGCAATCCGCGTCCGACCTTGTCGCGGGAAAAACCTTGAGGCAGACCCCTGCTCTGATAATCCGAGGCATCGCCCATGGATGTCCTCTGCCGCCCGCCAAACCACCCCCGGCAGACCCATGATTGGCGGCCAGGCTTCGTCGGACCCCACCGGTGCGAGCCAATCCGTCCCCGCCGGCCCGCAGCCGCCGACCCCTTTCCGATCTTTCCATGAAAGTACCCTACTTCGACCTGCCGGCGCAGATCCGCGCCCTTCGTCCCGAACTGGATGCCGCGATCGCGCGCAACCTCGATGCGTGTTCGTTCTGCCTCGGCCCGGATGTGGCGGCGTTCGAGAAGGATTTCGCCGCGTTTGTCGGCGCCGCCCATAGTGTCGGCTTCAACAGCGGCACCTCGGCCCTGCACATCGCCATGCGGCTCCTCAACGTCGGGCCGGGCGACGAGGTCATCAGCACGCCGTTCACGTTTGTCGCGACCAGCTGGGCCATCAGCTACGTCGGCGCCAAGCCGGTGTACGTCGACATCGACGAGGCGACGATGAACCTCGACCCCAAGCTGCTCGAGCGCGCCATCACGCCCCGCACCAAGGCGGTGATGCCGGTGCACCTCTACGGCAATCCGTTCGACCTTGATCCCATTCTCGCGATCTGCCGCAAGCACAAGCTCCCGCTGGTCGAGGACGCCGCCCAGGCCCACGGCGCGAAGTACCGGGGCAAGCCCGTCGGCACGTTCGGCGCGATGGCCGGGTTCAGCTTCTATCCCGGGACGACCCTTGGCGCCTGCGGCGAAGGCGGGGCCCTGACGACCAACAGCGCGGAGTTCGCCGCCCGCGCGCGTTCGCTGCGCGAGCACGGCTCCAGCGTCCGCTACTACCACGACGAGGTCGGCTACAACTACCGCATGGAGGGCATCCAGGGCGCCACGCTCGGCGTCAAGCTCAAGCACCTCCCGGCCTGGAACCAGCGCCGCCGCGCCATCGCCCGCAAGTATGATGAATTGCTTAAGGGCACGCCGCTGCGCCTCCCACGCGAGACTGCCGGCGCCGAAAGCGTCTACCACCTGTATGTCGTGCGGCACGCCAAGCGGGACGCGTTGAAGGACTTTCTGGCCAAGCGCGACATCGGCACCGCCCTGCATTACCCGCTGCCCCTCCACCTGCAGAAATGCTACGCCGACCTCGGCCACAAGGCGGGCAGCTTCCCGAACGCGGAGCGCGCCGCGCAGGAGTGCCTGAGCCTGCCGATGTACGCGGAGCTGACGGACGCGCAGGTCGAGTACATTGCCGCCTCAATTCGCGAGTTCAAGGGCTGGTGAGGCGGGCGGCCGCCGGAGCGACCAGCCGGCGCCAGGCGGACAGCAGGTGGGGCGGGTCGTCCCCAACCCGCCGCCTCACTGTCCGCGGTTCATTCGGCGCGTCTGGGAAACCGCGCCGCACCCGGCTTGGGCGGTGTCTCAGGCCGGCGGGCCGCCGCGGAGCACCTCGCGCACGACCGATTGCGGCCGGTGGTTCACCGCCAGGAACATCCGGCCGACGTATTCGCCGAGCAGGCCGAGAATGACGAGCTGCGTTCCGGAGAAGATCAGCAGGGCCGCCATCAGTGAGCCCCAGCCGAACGCCGGGCCCTGATTGGTCAGGCGCCAGTAGACGACAAACGCCAGGCCCGCGAGGCCGAGCGCGGCCATGGTGAGCCCGAGCACCGTCGCCAGGCGCAGCGGCATCACGGAGAAATTGACGAAGGTGCTCAGCCACAGCCGCAGCAGCCGGCGCAGGGTGTAGCCGCTGCGCCCGGCCTGCCGCGCCGCGTGCCGGACCTCGAGCGCGCCGAGATGCTGGGTGATCTGCAGCAGGAGGCCGTCGACATACGGGAACGGCCCGGGATGCTCCGCCGCCGCCCGCGCCACCAGCGCGTTCACGCAGCGGAAGCTCGACAGGTAGAAGCCGCGCGGCTTGTCGAGGAGGCAGTCGGCCAGGCGGTTCGTGAACCAGCTGCCGAGGTTCCGCCAGGGCGAGTGCTCCTTGTGGCTGTAGTGGCCGAACACGACGTCGAAACCGCCCGCCCGCGCACGCTCCCACAGGCGCACCGCCTCGGCGGGCGGATTCTGGCCGTCGTCGTCGAGATTGACGATGTGGGCGCCGTGGGCCTGGCGGTAGCCGGTGAGCACCGCGTTGTGCTCGCCGTAGTTGCGGGTGTGGTTGACAACGGTGAGGGGGATCCGCGCCTCGCGGACCAGCTCCTGGCAGACCCGCCAGGTGTCGTCGGTGCTGCCGTCGTTGACCAGGACGATCTCGTGTCCCCCTTCGAGGGTGAGGCCCTCGATCTCCTTCACCAGCGCCGCGACGGATCCGGCGCTGTTGTAGAGCGGGATGACGAAGGTGAGCGCCGG
>JBAIXJ010000367.1:0-11938 GCA_037916645.1 Opitutales bacterium
CCCCTGCTCGTTCTTGCTGGCGTTCATGAACGAGGTGCTCTGGGCATCCACGGATTCCACGGTCGTGGTGCAGTTCCAGGACGGATCGCTGTTGTCCGCCACCCGCGCCCCGGCCTTGATGTCATACGCCGGATTGGGCAGCCAGCCGGCGGTCGCGCTGGTCAGCACGTGGCTCACCGTGTGGTTGCCGTTGAACTTCCTGGAACTCACCCCGAGCACGCCCGCCTCCACGAGGCGTTCATGGGCCTGCATCTGCGCGGCGGCGCTCGACGTGGCGCTCTTCGGCACCGGGCCCGCGGCGGCCAGGTGGACCAGCAGCGTTTTTTGGGCCCGCAACGCCAGCTGCCGGTTGCGCGAGAACAACAGGATCTTCTTCGGCACGGGCTGGACCTGGAGCGTCCGCGCCCCGCCCATCTGGTTCTGAACCGTCTTGCTGGCATTCGCCGGCGTCGGCTGCCGGGTGGCCGCCGGGGCCATCTGTGTGGGCTTGGTCGCGGTGGCTGGGGCGGGCGCCGCCTGCTGTCTCATCGAGTTGATCTGCGCCGCGCCCCGTTCCACCGCCAGGGCCAGCACCAGCAAGAGGACTGCGCCAGAGATCGTCTTCTTCATGATTGAGTAGGTAAAGGTTGCGCTCGCGTCACCGCTGGTAGGCGGCCGCACTCGGCTGGCCGCTCTGGTCGTTGCTGACGCCCTGCGCCTTGATCTTGATCCGCAGGTAGCCGTTGCTGCCGAAGGTGCCCACCTGTTTGACCACCGCGATCAGCCCGTACACCGTCCGGTTCTCCAGCTCGGCCTTCACGGCGAACACCTTCCCGTCCAGCCGCCCGAGTTCGGTGATGGAGGAGTCGTAGTTCTGCGCGTTCTTCACCACGTTGAGGATCTGGCTGTTGTTCTGGATCTGGTCGAACTGGCCCAGCGTGACGCGGGTCTCCGCGATCTCCGTCTCGTTCACATTGCTCCATTTCGTCGCGGCTTCGTGGGTGCTGGCGCTGGTGTATTGGGCCGCCACCTCGTCGCGCGCATAGGCGGGCGTCCACAGCTGGTAGCTGTCGTTCGCGGCCACGAAGATCACGTCGACATTCTGAGGCGCCGACTCCGCCTCCCCGGCGCCCATGATCGTGCCGGTCAGCACGTCCAGGAAATTGCCGTAGAGCGCGTTGTTCTGGTTCCCCCAGTTCCCGGTGCCGTCGTTGTTCACCGTCGCGGGATTGTTCACCGGCAGGTTCTGGTTCGGCAGGTAGCCCTGGGGGCCGTTGCCGGGCTGAACGTTTGGGACAACGGCGTTGTTGCCGTTGTCGATTTGAGGATTGTCCGGAATCACCGGTCCGTTGCCCTGGCTGCCGTCCGGCCCGTTGTTGTTGGGAAAGGCGCCGCCGGAATTGTCGCCCGGCCCACTCCCGTTGAGCCCGCTTTTGGTCGACTGCTTCACGTCTTGGCGCAACTGCTGGGCGTCATAGAAGATCTGCCGCGCCTTCAGCAGGTAGGGTTGGAAGACCGGTATGACGGAGCTGATCAGGAGGGCGGCGTTGTTGACCTTCGTGAGGGTGTCCGGGCGCTGGTTCTGCTGCGCCATGGCGGGCGCGAACAAGAACAGGCCGACGGCGAGGGGAATGGGTAGTTTTGTCATGGGGAGCAAAGTGCAGTTAAGGCCTGGAATCGCCGCCGCGGGGCGCGGAATCGGTTCGCGCCAGGCGCCGCGCGCTGGCCGCACCCGCCGCAAGCGCTGGCGTGCGGGGCGGGAGGGCAGGCAGACGAGAGGGGAGCGCGGCGACGAATTCGCGAAAGGGGTGGTCGCGGAACACGGACATCAGGGAACTAAGTGGCGAGGGGTAGGCACGGCAGTTCCTTCGAACCCGCCGTGCGCCGAATCGTAACGAAGAAGCCGCAAATCGCAAATTCCCCGGCGCCGGACTAACGACCCATTCGACGGCGAAGCGCCCATGGGGCCTGGTGCTTCACCGGGCGTCCGGCGGCGTCCCTTGACGGGGGAGCCGCTCGAAACGCCGCGCTGAAGCTGGCAGTGCCGGACCTCAAAATCGAGAGGGCAAAATCACGGCGGGTCGCACGGGCGTTGCGCCCGGCATTGGCCGGAGCGCCGAGCCGGCCGAAGGGATGCGCGGCGAGGGGTCCGGCTACTGCGGCGGCTGGTTGGTCCCTCGTCCCGGCCGGAAGCGCAGGAAATAGAAGCCGCCGATCGCCACGAGCAGCAGGCCCCACCAGAGGTCGACGTGGTAGCGCGCAAAGACCACCGCCTGGGCCGGCGGATGGATCCAGCCGTAATAGATCCCCGCCGCCGCGATCAGGACGCCGTAGACGGCGAGCAGGATGCCGATGAAAAACCAGATAGGGATTTGCTGTTTTTGTTCCATGACGGCACCTCACCAGAACATGATGTTGACCGCGACGAGGGCGGCGGTGACCACGCCGGCCCAGAGTTTCGGGCTGTAATACCACGGGCACGGCCCTTCGTCGGGCATTTCGGTCAGCCCCATGACGAGATTCTTGAGCTCGGCTTCCGGCTTGGGCTTGGTGAACAGGCTGACCAGCACGGTGACGGTGATGCATACGACGAACGACCACCAGGCGGAGTACATGTTCACCGCCATGGGCTTGGCCTTGGCCGACCGCGCCACCAGCTTCACATGGTCGGGATTGAACGCCGCGGGAACGAATTTCTCCGACACGACGCGGGCGGCGATCCGGACGCCCGGCATGAGCACCACGGGCACGCCCTCGACGCCGAACTTGAAGGGAGTCTGGTTGTCGGCGAGCACGACATGGGGCGCCAGCACCGGGATCTTCTGCTCGGCGTAGGTGCTGGCCAGTTCAAGCGCCGCGCCCGGCACGGTCTGGGATTGCGAGATCAAACCGTCGCCCGGCCCGGCGGCGCGCGCGTTGAGCAGGCTGACCGTGCCACTCTCGACCACGATACGGGTAATGGCTTCGCCGGCACCGGCTTTCTCCAGGGCCACGACGGCATCGTCGCCGAGGGTGATCTTCGGGGGCGGCATGTAGCCGGCGGGGAAGGCGTGGACGAAGATCCACATCGCGATTGAGAAGGAGCTGGCGCAGAAAAAGCCCCAGAAGCCGGCGGCGGGCGTGGCCCGTTTCCAGAGCATGCCGAGGATGACCGTGCCAAAGAGCGGCACGATGAAGAAGAAGACCAGCACCTGCAGGAACTCGAGGATGTTGGAGAAGTAGAAGAGGGCGTAGGCCGTCGCGATCGAGATGATCACGCCCAGGATCGAACACCAGCGGCCCATCGTAAGGTAATGGTGGTCCGAGGCGTTCTGGTTGAACAGCGGCCGGTAGACGTCGTAGGTCCACACGGTGGAGAAGGCGGTGACGTTGCCCGCCATGCCGGACATGAACCCGGCGATCATCGCGGTGACGCCGAGGCCGAGCAGGCCGGGCCCGAGGTACTGTCCCATGAGCAGCGGCAGGACGTCGTTGAACGTGTGGTGCGTGATGTTGGCGCGGGCGTCGCTCTCGGGCACGAGCACCATCACGGAGCCGTCGCCGTTCAGCAGCACCGCGAGGCCGAGCAAACCGGGAATGGTCACGATCAGCGGCACGAGCATCTTGAGAGCGGCGCCGATCAGCGTGCCGTTTTGGGCGCTGCGCAGGCTCTTGGCCACCATGACCCGCTGCACTTGGAGGAAGTCGGTGCACCAGTACCCAAAGCTGACGGCCAGGCCGAGGCCGAAAACCATGCCGAACCAGTCGATGCCCATCGGGTTGGTGTCGAAAGAGCCGAGGTTGCGCCAGAGGCTGGTGAAATCGGCGTGCTGCACCGACGGGTGGATGATCGCGGCGTTGCGCTGCACGGCCGCCAGCATCTGCGACCAGCCGCCGGCGTGGATCAGGCCGAGGATCGGGATCAGCAGCGAGCCCAGCCAGATGAGGAAGAACTGCAGCACCTCGTTGAACACCGCCGATAGCAGACCGCCGAGCGCGACGTAAATCGCCACCGTGAGCGACGACACCCAGATGCTGACGTTCATGTCCCAGCCAAGCAGCAGGTGCAGGATCTTCGCCATGGCGAACATGCTGGCGCCGCTGACCATCACGGTGAGGAACGTGAACGAGATTCCCGCCAGCGCCCGGGCGCCCTCGCCGTACCGCAGCTTGAGGTAGCCAGGGACCGAGTGAGTGCGGCAGATGTAATAGAACGGCATCATCACCACGGCCAGAAACAGGATGGCGGGGATGGCGCCGATCAGATAGGCATGGGCGCCAAGCATGCCGTACTGGTAGGCCATGGCCGACCAGCCCATCGTCTCGAGGGAACTGAGGTTGGCCGAGATGAAGCTGAGCCCGGCAATCCACGCGGTCATCTTCCGTCCCGCCAGGAAGAAGTCTTCGCCGGTGCTGGCGTATTTCCGCAGGTAGAAGCCGATGCCCAGGCAGAAGGCGAAATAGAGGACAATGATGACCAGATCGATCGGCGTCAGGGACAGCAGGCTCTTCTGCTGCAGGTCCGCGACCGCCAACAGGGGCGCGAGGGGGTTCATGGGTGCCGCCATGGGTGCCGGATTTCCGGCGCCCGGTCAAGATTCCCAGACCGGCGATCCGCGGGGCATCCAGGGAATTGGAGGGCGCCAGCTCGCCCACGCGACTCCGCCCAGGGCCCCGGGCAAGGTCGAGACGCTGGCGCCGAGCAGCGCGAGCATTCTGCCGGCCAGCAGAACGCGGCCCACCGTCGATGGCTGGTGCGCGGGGGGACGGCGGCGTCCGCGGCCTCACGGCCGCGGCTACCGGAGCCCAACGGCCGCCCTCACCACTGCAGGCTGAGCAGGGAGACGCGCGACGTCGACGCGCCGAGCATGTTCGTGGTGACCTGCGGCCGGCAGACCAACGCCAGGCGCAGGTCCGACCTGAGATCGACGTGCGCCAGGCTCGGAATGCTCACGGCCGGGGAGGGACTCCGATCGATTTCCCGCAGGCTTCTTACCGCCCGGTCGGTCAGCGCGTCCGGCGGCACGAGGGAAAAGGCCGGCGCGACCGGCGTCGGACTGGTGGCCGTGGCCAGGGCCGGCCAGGCGTGGGGAGAGTTTGTCGCTGCCTGGTCCGCGTCCGTTTTTGCGGAGGGGGCGGCCGCCCAGACGGACAGCGGAAGCAGCACCAGAGAGAGGAAGGTTGTGCGCTTCATGCCGGCTTAGACGCCGGCTCAGGTCAGAGGTTTCACCAGGACCTTCGAATTCCGGCCGCTCTCGTCGTAGCTTTTCAGCCGCGCCTCGGGGAGGATCGACTTGTCGGTCTCATTGAACCCGCAGGACGAAATGAAGAACGAGTAACTCTGTGTGGACAGGGCGATTGCCATCGTGGCCCCGCGCTCCTTCGCCATGATGCATGCATAATGCACCATCTTCCGGCCGATCCCGCGGTTCTGGTAGAACGGCAGCACGTACAGGGAGCCGATCTCCGCCAGGTCGGGCTTCTCCGGGTAGAACGTCAGCGAGACGCAGGCGATCAGGTTCTCGTCGATCTCGAACACGAAGAACTGGTCGATGTTCTTTTCGATCGCCTGCTGGGTCCGGTAGACCAGCTCCTCGCGCTTCACGGCGTTGCGCGTGAGGTTGTGGATCAGCCGCACGTCGCGGCGGGTGGCCTTGCGGATCTGCTGGTAGTCGTTGCCGTAGATGAGCGTCCCGACGCCCTCGTTGGAGAAGATCTCGTTGAGCAGGCCGTCGAAGACCCGGCCGTCGAGCAGGTGCACCCGGGTGGTGCCCGTCTCGATCGCCTTGACGGCGTGCACCGCCTTGCTGTGCGCCTCGGGGGCGATGCTCTCGGGATGGTCCTTCAGGACCTCGCGCAGGCTCTCCACCGCCAGGTCGCGGCGCAGCTCGCCGTTGACGACCAGGCCGGGCGAGGGGGCGAGGTAGATGATCTTGCTCGCCTGCAGCGCCTCGGCCATCTCCGCCGCCAGCAGATCGGAGTTGATCCGCAGCGTGTGCCCGTCCGGTCCGCAGCCGATCGGCGAGAGGATCGGCACGATGTCGGCGGTGATCAGGTGCTGGATGAACTCCTTGTCGACCCGGTCGACCTTGCCGGTGAACTGCTGGTCCGTGCCCTTGATGATGCCGACGGGGATGGCGCGCACGGCGTTGGTGATCGCGCATTTCATCCCGTTCTGCGTCAGGCCCTCGAGGATCAGGTGGGAGACGCGCGCCGACGCGCGGATGGCGAGATCGAGCGTCGCCGCGTCGGTCACGCCCGTGCCGTGCGAGTCCGTGATCGGGATCTTGCGCGCGGCCGACAGCTCCTCGATCTGGCGGCTGATGCCGTGCACCAGCACGAGCTTGATGCCCAGGCTGCGCAACACCGCCATGTCGATGAGCAGGTTGCTGAAATTGTCGTCGGCGACGATGGCACCGTCGAGGGCGACAATGAAGATCTGCCCTTGGAAACGCGGCACGTATTTCAGGATGCCGCGCAGGTCCGTCGGTTTGATGGTGGTGATGGTCGTGCCGTTGCTCATCGAGCTTGTGAGGGGTTTCTCCCCCAATCGCCGGGCGGCGTCAATTCAGCAGTCGTGAATCAGAAGTCAGAGGTCAGAGGACAGAGGTCGGCAGTGGCTGACGTCTGACCATTGACCTCTGGCCGAGGCGTCGGCCTTCCGGCCTCACTTGATGACGAAACTCCAGCTCTTCGACTTGCGTCGCCCGCACAGGACGACGGTGTAGCGCCCGGGCGCGAGACCCTGCGTGGAGAAGCTGGCCACCACCGTGCTGTCCTTGGTGCGCGCGAGGAGCTGTCCGGCGATCTTTTCGAACGCCGGCACGAGGTACAGCCGGTCGTCCTTGCGGTAGAGGGTGGCGTCGCGGATCTGGGTGGTGTAGTCCGGCTGCGAGCAGGCGAACTGCAGGCGGTAGTCCACCGCCGGCCCGACCGCGCGCGGCGCGGTGACGAGGTCGATGGCGTCGGGCAGCGCCGGCGCGAAGGCCAGCGCGCCCCGGAGCTCGGCGGGCAGGCCGCCGAGCGTGTCGAGCACCTCGGCGGGCGCGGGGGCGAGGCGGGCGGCGGGCAGCGGCTCGGCCGGACGCTGGATGGCCACGGGGAGACGGCGGAAGCCGAGCGCGAGGAGGCGCTCGACGGTGACCTGCTCGCCGAGGTCGTGGTAGGGTTCGAAGGAGCGGCCGCGCTTGCCGTAATGCAGCCGCAGGAAGGTGTACCCGAGCATGAAGACCACAATGGCGGCGGCCACCCAGCGCAGGGGCAGGGCCTTGGGTGGCGGGCGGGGGGAGGGCATGTCGCGACGGCATCCATTGGGCAGCCGGCCCGCGCCGGCAAATCAATTTGCTTCCCCCCGGCCCGCGGTTGCCTTACCTACCGGACTTTCATGAATCGCTGGACCCGGTTTTTCATCCCCACGCTCAAGGAGAGCCCGGCCGACGCCGAGATCACCTCGCACAAGCTCCTGCTCCGCGCGGGCCTCGTGCGCAAGCTGGGGGGCGGCCTCTACACCTACCTGCCGTTCGGGCTGCGGGCGCTGCGCAAGATCACGCAGCTCTGCCGGGAGGAGATGGACGCCGCGGGCGCGATCGAGCTGTGGATGCCCCACCTGCACCCGGCCGAGTTCTGGCGCGAGGGCCCGCGCTGGGCGGCCGTGCGCGAGGTCATGTACCGCGCGGACCACGCGGGCGACGGCCAGCGGCCGCCGCCGGAGGCGGAGTTCGTGCTCGGGCCGACCCACGAGGAGATCATCACCCCGCTGGTGAAGACGGAGATCACCAGCTACCGCGACCTGCCGAAGAATTTCTACCAGATCGCCACCAAGTTCCGGAACGAGATCCGGCCGCGCTACGGGCTGATGCGCGCCCGCGAGTTCGTGATGAAGGACGCCTATTCGTTCGACGCCGACGACGAGGGCGCGACGCGCAGCTACCTGGCGATGAAGGACGCCTACACCCGCTTCTTCGCGCGGTGCGGCCTGAAGACCATCTCGGTCGAGGCGGACACCGGCGTGATGGGCGGCAGTTTCTCCCATGAGTTCATGGTGCCGGCCGAGGTGGGCGACGACGACGTGGCCTACTGCGAGGCCTGCGGCTACGCGGCGAACATCCAGAAGGCCGCCAGCGGCGTGGTCCCGGCGGGCCTGCCGGACGCCCCGCCCGCCGGGGCGGTCGAGAAGTTTGCAACCCCGGGCGTGGTGACCATTGCCGCGCTGGAGGCGGCGCCCTACGGCGTGCCGGCGGCCCGGCAGTTCAAGACCCTGCTCTACGTGGGCGACGGCAGGCTCTTCGCGGTCGTGCTGCGCGGGGAGGACGAGCTGGAGGAGGCCAAGCTGGGCGCGCTCGGGTTCACCGTGTGGCGGCCGGCGACGCCGGAGGAGATCGCGCCGGTCATGGGCGCGAAGCCGGGCAGCCTCGGCGCAGTGCGCGGCACGATCAAAAATCCGGCCGGGCTCGCCGGCGTGTTCGCGGACCACGCGATTCGCATCATCGGCAGCGGCGTGACCGGCGCCAACGAGGACGGTTTCCACCTGCGGAATGTGAATGTGGCCCGCGACCTCGCCGTGACGAAGTTCGGCGACTTCCGCCGGGTGCGCGAGGGCGAGGCGTGCCCGAAATGCGGCCGGCCGCTCAAGATCCGCCGCGCGATCGAGGTCGGCCACGTCTTCAAGCTGGGCACGAAGTACAGCGAGAAGTTCGGCGCCGCGTACACGGACGACCAGAAACAGAGCCAGCTGATGGTCATGGGCTGCTATGGCATCGGCATCAGCCGCACGCTCCAGGCGGTGGCCGAGCAGGGCCGCGACGACGATGGCATCATCTGGCCGTGGAACGTGGCGCCGTTCCAGGTGCTGGTCGTCCTGCTGGACCCCAAGGCGGCCGAGGTCGCCGATTTCGCGGCGAAGCTCGGGGCGGCGGCGGAGGCGGCCGGGGCCGACGTGCTGCTCGATGACCGCGAGGAGCGGCCCGGGGTGAAGTTCAAGGATGCCGATTTGATCGGCGTGCCGCTGCGCGTGACGGTCGGCGGCCGCGGCTGGAAGGACGGCATCGTCGAGGTGAAGTGGCGCGCCGCGAAGGAGGTGGCGCGCGTGCCCGTGGCGGAGGCCGAGGCCCGGGTGCGCCAGGCGGTGGCGGAGGCGCAGGCGGCATCCCAGGCGCCGCGGCCGGCGGCGATCCCATGAGGCCGCCGACGGCCAGACTGGAGTCCGCCCCGTCGAGCCGGCCGGAAACCGAGCTCGCGCTCGAGGGCCTGTGGCGGGTCGTCGTGCTCAACGACCCGGTCAACCTCATGTCCTACGTCGTGCTCGTGTTCCGGAGGATCTTCGGCTTCGACGAGGCGACGGCGCGCCGGCACATGCTGGAAGTCCACGAGCGAGGACGGTCAGTGGTCTGGACGGGCGTGCGCGAGAAGGCGGAGGCCTACGCGTTCAGCCTGCAGCAATGGCACCTGACCGCCATCCTGGAGCCCGATGAAGCGCATTGACGTCAAGCTGAACCTGCAGGTGGTGGCCCCGCTGCTCGACCTGATCAAGCAGATCGCCGACGAGCTCGGCGACCGGCTGGCCGCGCCGCAATCGCTCGCGGACCTCGACACCGAACTGCGCGGGACATGGAAGGCGGACCTGGTGCGCGGGCAGAACGAGGACTGCCGCCGGTTTCTGGGCCTGTTCGACAGCGAGTTCTTCGCGAGCGGCACCGTCGGGATCGACGAGGACAACGCCGAGGCCATCCTGCGCGCCTGCGCGGCGATCCGCCTCCGGCTGCGCGAGCGGGAGCTGCGCGATTTCGCCGATGAGGTCCTGGAGGGCGGCAACGTCGACGTCGGCCAGTTCGCCCCGCCGCTGCAAAAGGCCTTCATGACGTACATCTTTCTCGCGACGGTGCAGGAGCTGATCATCCAGCATCTCGAGTCGGCGCTGCTGGAAGGGTGAGGGACGGCGGGCTTGCTTGACCACGGATCTCCTGGCGCGGCGAGGCCGCAACCAAAGAGGATTTTGAGAACGCTAATAGACGCTGATCTCCGCTAATCCCAATCAGCGAAGATTAGCGCAGATCAGCGTTCCCAAAATGGATTGGGCAAAGATGCTCGCAAGAAAGCAACAAGTTCAGGGATAGTGAACGGATGGCCACGGATTGGGTTCGAAGTTTCGGGATAGATGTAGGCTGCCAGCTCGCTGGCGCCGAATTGCCCGGGGTTTTGGCGCGAGCAAGCTCGCGGCCCACAGGATAGGGAATCCCCGGACGGCTAATGCTGGGCGCGGCTGCCGCTGCTGAACGGCCCGCGGCTCCGGTTGGGGCTTTACGCCCCGGGCGGGCCGGGCGATAGTCCCCGCACCCCAACCTCGAGATACGCATGCCGCAGGTGCAATGCCATTATTGCGGACTGCCCTTCAACGTGCGGCGGGTCGAGCCCGGTCGCCGCTACTTCTGCTGCTCCGGGTGCGCCCTGGTGAGCCGCCTGCCGCCCGGCGGCGTGGAGGGCCGCTATCCGGTGGTGCCGGCGTTGATCGAGGGGCTGGCGATCGGCGTGGTGTTCTTCAACGAGCTGCTGTTCTGGTCGATCGGCCTGGAGGTTGTCCGCGAGGGCCGGGTGGAAACCGGGCGCCTGCTGATCTGGATTTCGGCCGTGCTCGGCGTGCTGGTGTGGCTCGGGATCACCGCCGGCCTGTGGAGCGCCGCGCGGCGCCGCTGGACTGACGGCGTGATGACCGTCGCCACCGGCGCGCTCGTGGGCGCGGCGTTCTGGCCACCGCTGTCGGCCGGCTGGCTCGTGATCGCCAACGTGGCCCTCGCGTTGTGGGTGGTGCGGGGCCGGGGCAAGAAAAAATTCGCGCCAAAAGCACCGCTTCCGGTTTGACCGGGCGGGCGCTTGATTTAGGCTGCCTCCCGACACCCTGCGGTGTTCGAGGTGCTTTCAAGAACCGCTCTTTGCCTTTGCGATCTTCCGGGAGCCAAACCGTCGGCGGCGGCTGCTAGGCCGTAAATCGGAAAGCAAAAGCCGCCCGGAGGCGCCCACCTTACAACAAAAAGGACTAGAGCCTTTGGGCACACGGCACAGGCGGGGTGTTGCTATTTCCACCCCGCGCCATAGGTTCCGGGCCGCCGCTCTCCGCCCGCGAACCCGCCATGAATCAGTCCGAGTTCTACGTCCTCCACTTCTTGCACGTGGCCGCCGCCTTCACGCTGGTCGGCTACACGTTCTTCGCGTTTGCGGCCCCGCCGGAGACGCGCAAGCGGACGATGATCTGGACCGGGTCGGCCGCGCTGGTGATGCTGCTGACGGGCCTGCGCATGTGGCAGACGCTGTACGGCTTCGCCCCGGCCGGCTGGCTCGTCGTCAAGTTTGTCTGCTGGCTGGGGCTGTCGGCCCTGGCCGGCATCGCCTACCGCCGGCGGGCGCAGGCGGGCCTGCTGGCGTGGATTGCGCTCGGGCTCGTGGTCGTGGCGCTGGCGATGGTCTACCTGAAGCCGTTCTGATCCCGGCAGGGACGGACGGCTCTTTGCACCACCAAGACGCGAAGACACAAAGGTGCAGCGGCTTGGTGTCTTTGTGGCTTTGTGGTGAAAAGGCGATCGCCCGACATGCCAGTTGCGTGCTCGCCCGCCGGCCGCTAAGCTCCTCTTCGGCCCGCGCCGTCCTCATGCCTGAATCCGCCCCCAGTTTTCCCGCCGGCGAAATCTGCGGCGTCTGGATTGACGAGCAGGGCCAGGCGCATCTCGCGCTGTCGACGGCCGCCGGGAGCCGGGAGGAGAAGGTGGCGGCCTTCCGGCCGTTCGCGTGGCTGGGCGACGCCGCGGTGGCGGCGGGTCTGTCCGGCGTGGAGGTGCAGGAGCTGAAGGGGGAGGGGATCTACCGCTGGCTGGCGCACGCCGCGGCGCGCCCGGTCTACGAGGAGCTGGTCCGCGAGGCGCCGGAGGGCGCGGCGGTGGACTGGATCCGGCCGCTGGAAAGCCAGTACCTGCTCCAGGCGCGGCGCCGCCTC
>JBAIXJ010000368.1:0-9500 GCA_037916645.1 Opitutales bacterium
CAAACAGGCTTTCGACTGATTTCCGGCTCCCTCGCACCCTCAATCCCGATTCCGTATCTCCATGCGATCCGTCCGCCCTGCAATTGTCGTCCTGTGCGCCGCGTGGCTCCATCTCCTGGCGTCCGCCGGGCTGCCCGCGGCCGAGACTCCGCGCGACCGCGAAAACTTCGACGCCGGCTGGCGGTTCACCCGCGGCGACCCGCCCGACGCCGGACACCGGTTGTCGTACGACAACCTCAAGCCTTGGATCATGGCGACCGGCGTCGATCTCGTCGGCGCGGACCGGCCGCATCCCGTGCGTCCCGAGGGCAGTCCCGGCGGCGACATCTCCTACGTGCGGCCGGATTTTGACGACCGCGGCTGGCGGGCGCTCGACCTGCCGCACGACTGGGGCATCGAGGGACCATTCCAGCAGGACCTGCCCGGCGACACGGGCAAGCTCCCGTGGGCGGGCGTGGGCTGGTACCGCAAACATTTCACCGTCCCCGCCGCTGACGCCGGCCGGGAGGTCTTCCTCGATGTCGACGGCGCCATGGCCTACTCGGAGTTCTGGCTCAACGGCCAGTTCATCGGCGGCTGGCCCTACGGCTACACGTCGTACCGGCTCGATCTCACGCCCCACCTGAAGTTCGGCGCAACGAACGTGATCGCGGTCCGGCTCGACAATCCGCCGGATTCGTCGCGTTGGTATCCCGGGAGCGGCCTGTACCGCCACGTCTGGCTCGTCGAGGCGCCGTCCGTGCGGGTCCGCCACTGGGGCACGTTCGTGACCACGCCGCGCGTGACGGGCCTGAATCCCGCCGCCGGCACCGCCGACGCGGCGCTCGTGAATGTGGACTTCGAGCTCGAGGACCAGACCGCCGACAAGGTGTCGCTCGACGTCACCACGCGGGTCTACGAGCTGGCTGCGGACGGCGCGCGCGGCGTCCAGCCGGTGGCGACCTCTCCCGCGGCGCGGGTCGAGATCAACCCGGCGCGCGCACGCGAGGCCAAACGCTCCAACATCCTCACGGTGCCACAGCCGAAGCTGTGGGATCTGACCCACCCGAACCGCTACCTCGCCGTGACGACGGTTGAGAGCGCCGGCAAGGTGGTGGACGAGGTCGAGACGCCGTTCGGCATCCGCACGATCGAATTCGACCCGGACCGCGGCTTTCTGCTCAACGGCCGCCACGTCCGGATCCAGGGCGTGTGCGACCACTCCGACCTCGGCGCGCTCGGCATCGTGGTCAACACCCGCGGCCTCCAGCGCCAGATCGAGATTCTCCAGGCGATGGGCTGCAACGCCATCCGCACCAGCCACAATCCGCCGGCGCCGGAGCTGCTCGAGCTGTGCGACCGGATGGGCATGCTGGTCATGGACGAGGCGTTCGACTGCTGGCGGCACGGCAAGCGGCTCGCGCCCGGCTCGCACCGGGACGACCCGCACCCGGACTACAATGACTACGGCCACGTCTTCGACGACTGGCACGAACGCGACCTGCGCGCACTGGTCCGCCGCGACCGCAACCATCCCAGCGTGATCCTCTGGAGCATCGGCAACGAAGTGCCCGACCAGGATTTCACTGATGGCTGGAAGCTCGCCCAAGCTCTGGCGGGCATCGTGCGTGAGGAGGACCGCACGCGTCCGATCACCTCGGCGTTCAACAATGGGGAGTCGGGCTACGACGGCTTTCAGACCGCGGTGGACGTCGTCGGCTTCAATTACCGCCACTGGGAATACCCAAAGTTCCATGCCGCCCACCCGGCCCAGCCGGTGCTCGGCGCCGAGACGGCCTCGTGCGTCAGCTCGCGCGGCGAGTACTTCTTCCCGGTCAGCGACGACAAGCTTCAGGGCCGCGCCGATTTCCAGGTGAGCTCGTACGACCTGTACGCGCCGCGCTGGGCGTGGCCGCCGGACGTCGAGTTCAAGGCGGAGGACGAATACCCGTTCGTCGCGGGCGAGTTCGTCTGGACGGGCTTCGATTACCTCGGTGAACCCACGCCGTACAATGCCGACACGACGAACCTGCTCAACTTCACCGATCCCGCCGAGCAGGCAAAGATGGCGGAGGAGTTCAAGGAACTCGGCAGGATCCGCGTGCCGTCGCGGAGCTCGTACTTCGGCATCGTCGATCTCGCGGGCTTCCCCAAGGACCGCTACTACCTCTACCAGGCGCACTGGCGCCCGGACTTCCCGATGGCGCACCTCCTGCCGCACTGGAACTGGCCCGAGCGGATCGGCCAGGTCACGCCGGTGATGGTCTACACCTCGGGCGACGAGGCGGAGCTTTTCCTGAACGGGAAGTCGCTTGGCCGGAAGAAGCTCGGGCCGCTCGAGTACCGGTTCCGCTGGGACGACGTGAAGTACGAGCCGGGCGAGCTGCGGGTCGTCGCCTACAAGGGCGGCAAGCGCTGGGCCGAGGACGTCGTGCGCACCACCGGACCGGCCGCGAAAGTGCTGCTGGCGGCCGATCGGACGGCGCTCCAGTCGGACGGGCAGGACCTGGCGTTCGTCACGGTCACCATCGCCGACAAGGACGGTCTCCTTGTGCCACGCTCGAAGAACCACCTGAAGTTTTCGATCTCCGGTCCGGGCGAGATCGCGGCGGTGGACAACGGTGACGCGGCGAGCTTCGAGCCGTTCCAGGCCGGCGAGCGCAGCGCCTACAACGGGCTCGCGCTCGTGGTCGTCCGGACGAAGACGGGCCAGCCGGGCGCCATCACACTCAGGGCGGAATCCAACGGCCTGGCGCCCTCAGCCATCACGCTGCAGAGCAAACCCTGAGACCAGCCGGCACTTCTGGAGCGGCGACGCCCTCGTTGCCGACTTGATTATTGGCACGCGACGAGGGCGTCGCGTCCCCAGGGCGACGCGTCGGTCGCAAGCGACCTTACTACAGACGACGAAACCCCGCGGCCTCAGTGCGCCGATCGAGGCGTTCTGCAGGAAGCCCGCTTGCGGGCGATCACGAGGGGTTGTCGCTGCGCCCATCCGGCGCCTCACACCGCCTCGATCGTGGACGGGGGCTTCGGCGCGATGTTGTAGGTCACGCTGACGACGCCGGGCACGTCGCGGGTGATCTCACGGGCGAGCTTCTCGAGGACGGGGAACGGCAGGCGCGTCGGGCTGGCGACGCGGGCGTCGACACTGTCCCAGCACCGCACCTCGATCTGCAGGCCGAAATCGCGCTTGCCGTCGCGCATCCCGGTCACGCGGTCCTCGTGCAGGATGGCCAGGTATTGAAAAGCGCCGGTGCCTTGGAGCAGGCGCTCCACGACGGCCGTCGCGCGGCGGACGATCTCGATGCGTTCGGGCGTCACGGCGCCGATCACGCGGGCCGACAGGGCGGGGCCAGGGAAGGGAATGCGGTTGAAGGCCTCGGCGGGAAGCCCGAGGGCGCGGCCGACCTTGCGCACGCCGTCCTTGCGGAGCTGGATGAGCGGCTCGAGGATCTGGTAGCCGAACGCCTCCTGGGGGTCGATGCCGAGCTGGGCGAAGACGTTGTGCTGGCGCTTGATCCCGGCGATGGTCTCGTCGACGTCCGTGAGGATCGTGCCCTGGAGCAGGAACCGCGCGCCGCTCTGCCGCACGAGGCGGCCGAACACCTTGCGATAAAAGGTCTGCGTGATCGCCTCACGCTTCTCCTCCGGATCGTCCACGTCCCGCAGGGCGGCGAAGAACTCCTTCCGCGCCTCCACCACCTCGACCGGCACGCCGAGGCGCCGGAACCGCGCCACCACCTGCTGCGCCTCGCCCTCCCGCATCAGCCCGTTCTCGATGAACACGGTCTTCAGCTGCCGGCCGAGGGCGCGGTGACCGAGGAGGGTGACGGTGGACGAGTCGACGCCCCCCGACAGGGCGTTGATCGCGATGCCGTCCCCGACGGTGGCTTGGATCTCCCGCACTTGCCGGGCGATGAACTGCCGGGGGTTCAGCTTCTGGGCCGTGATTTCCTTGATCATGGAACACTCTCCTTGGGTTAGTTGATGACGACGGGGCGCTGGAACGCCGGGAAAAGGGCCCCCAGCGCACGGGGCGGTGCCGCCGCGGCGGGGTGGAAGCGCCCCAGCAGAGCAGGTGGCGCGGGGAAGCGCAAGGCCGCGCGCGGGCGGGGCCGGCGTCGCCAGTCGGACTGTCCAACTGCGGCCGGGCTTGCGAAGCGCGGCCGGCCGCGTCTGTTTTTTGGCGTCATGACGCCGCTCGCTTCGCTCCTTCGCCCTGCCGCTCCGTTCCTGCTGGCGGCGCTGGGCTTCGCCGCCGTCCGCGCCGAGGCCCCGCCCGGGCCGCCCGCGCCACCGCCCGAGTCGCCCCCGTCGGCCGCGCCGGCCGCGGTGGACCCGAACCTGCCGACCATCTTCATCGCCGGCGACTCCACCGCGGCGCGGGACGGCGGGGACGTGGTGGGCTGGGGGGTGCCCTTCGCGGCATATTTCGATCCCGCGAAGGTGAACGTCGTCAACCTCGCCCGCGGCGGCCGCAGCAGCCGGACCTTCATCACCGAGGGCCTGTGGGACAAGCTGCTGGCGCAGGTGAAGCCGGGCGACTACGTGCTGATCCAGTTCGGGCACAACGATGGCGGCTCGATCAACCAGCCGCCGCCGGGTTCCAAGGAGCCGCTCCGCGCGCGCGGCTCGCTGCCGGGCCTGGGCGGGGAGGCGCAGGAGATCGACAACGTGGTCACCAAAAAGCACGAGGTGGTGCACACGTTCGGCTGGTACATGCGGCGGATGATCGAGGAGGCGCGAAACAAGGGCGCGGCGCCGATCGTGCTGTCGCTGACCGTCCGCAACAACTGGAAGGACGGCAAGGTGGAGCGCGGCCCGGGCGAATTCAGCAAGTGGTCGGAGGAGGTTGCGCAGCAGGAGAACGTGGCGTTCGTCGATTTGACCGCGATCATCGCCGGGCACTACGAGGAGATGGGCGAAGCGGCGGTCGGCCGGCTGTTTCCCAAGGACCACACCCACACCAATGCCGAGGGGGCCGATCTGAACGCCGGCTGGGTCGTCGCGGGGCTGAAGGCGCTGCCGCGCAGCCCGTTCGCGCGCTGGCTGTCGGCCAGGGGCGAGGCGGTGGCGGCGGCGCCCGCGGAACGGGTGCATTCGGATTTTCTGGCGTGGCTGAACCTGCCCACGCCGGCCGACCCGAAACTCCCGACGCTGTTCCTCGTCGGCGACTCCACCGTGCGCAACGGGCGGGGCGACGGCGCGGGCGGCCAGTGGGGCTGGGGCGACTGCCTGGCGCCGTATTTCGACACCGCGCGGATCAACGTGGTCAACCGGGCGGTCGGCGGCACGAGCAGCCGGTCCTTCATCAGCGCGGGCTACTGGGACCGCGTCCTGGCGATGCTGAAGCCGGGCGACTTCGTCCTGATGCAGTTCGGCCACAACGACGGCGGGGCGCTGAACGACAAGTCGCGGGCGCGCGGCACGATCAAGGGGGTGGGCGAGGAGACGCAGGAGATCGACAACGAGCTGACGCACCAGCACGAGGTGGTGCACACCTACGGCTGGTACCTGCGCAAGTTCATCGCCGACACGCGGGCGAAGGGCGCCACGCCGGTCGTGTGCACGCTCATCCCGCGGAAGACGTGGAAGGACGGGAAGATCGTCCGCAGCCAGAACGATTACGCCGGCTGGGCGGTGCAGGTCGCCGCGGCGGAGCACGTGCCGCTGGTGGACCTGAATGAGATCATCGCGCGCCAGTACGACGAGCTCGGGCCGGAGAAGGTGGACCCGCTGTTTGCCGATCCCCACACCCACACCAGCCTCGCCGGCGCGCTGCGCAATGCCGCCAGCGTGATCGCGGGATTGAAGGGCCTGCCGGTGGATCCGCTCGCGCCATACCTGTCGCCCCAGGCGGCGGAGGTGAAGGCGTATCAGCCGTAATAGGCAGACCGTTCGAACATGGTAGGGCGGGCTTTACGCCCGCCGGAAGAACCGACCCCGATCACCCCACCGCAGAGGTGGGACGGGCGCCGAGGCAAACCGACCAATCTCGAGCGGGGATTCCCGCCGCCATTCTCTGCGTCGATGCCGTCTCGGCGGTGGGTTGCCTTCCGCTTTCCGGTCCCCAATTCGGCGGCGCAGCCGTGTAGGCCCGGCCGCTGGCCGGACGCCCGCCCATCGGGCGGGCCTACAAATTCGGGCGCACCGGCCACGGATCTCCAGAAACCGCTCAAGGACCGCCTCCGCGCCGCCTCCCGGTCTACTGCAGGTCCAGGTCGCGCTCCGGTTTCAGCGGCCCCGTCTGCTCCCGCAGGGTTGCCAGGAACGGCTGGCCCGTGCCCGCGAGCTTCGCCTCCAGGCGCCGCGTGCAATCGCAGTCGCAGCACGCCCACGCCTCGGTCCCGTTTTCGTGCCGGCAGTTCCGCCGGGCGTGCGCGTCCTTCACACTGAGCAGTTCGAAATACGCCTCCCAGTACGGGCGCTCCTCGTTCAGCGGGGTGGCGCAGAAGCAGACTTCGACCCAGTGCGCGACGCCGTCCCCGCCGAGCCGGGCGCGCCGCAGGTCGTCGAGGTATTCATCGCCCGCGATTGACCCCGCGCCGAGCGTGCCGTCGGCCACCGCCCGCAGCAGAGCCGCCTCGCGGCCGGGTTTGACCCGGGCTCTGACCAGGTAGCGCATGATGCCCCTATGCTACCGCGGAGGGCGCCCCGGTGCAAATGCGCGCCCGCCGCTCCGCCTGCCGGCGATGCGAACATGTCAACTGATAGTTGACAAGATCGGGCGGCGAAGGACCGGAAGAAGCCCTCCGGCCGGGCGGATGCGGAAGCGGGCGGCCCGGCGGGTCCGGGGCGGGCGGGATGGTCCCGGCCCTGCCCGGCATCCTTTGCGCACACTGTTGCCCAAAGAATTGCTTGGCGGGAGCAGGGGACCTGCGGCAAGCTCCCGTTTTTTCCCGACCATGCACGCTCTCGCCGGCCGCCCCTCCGCGATAGCCGCCGCGGCGGCGATCGCCCTGTCCTGCCTCGTCCCGATCCGCGCCGCGGAGGTGGAAAAACTGCCCGACGGCATCGTGGTGCCGGTCGGCGACACGTTCCTCAAGATCGAGGTGCGGACGGACAACATCGTCCGGGTCGCCGCGGCGAAGTACCGGTCGTTCTTCGGGCTGCCGAGTCTGGCCGTCCTGCGGGACTCCGCGCCGCCGCCCGGGTGGACGCTGACCACCGACGAGCACTCGGCTACGGTGGCGACCACCGCTCTCAAGGTGCGGGTGGATCTCGCCACCGGGGCCGTGAGCTTCCTCGATGCCGCCGGGCAGCCGATCCTGGCCGAGAAGCCGGGGAGCCGCGCGCTCGAGGCGGCGGAGGTGCAGGGCGAGCAGACGTTCCACGTGCGGCAGGAATGGCAGCCGCAGGCCGGCGAGTCGCTCTACGGCCTCGGGGAGAACCAGCTCGGGCTGATGGACCTCAAGGGCTACGATCTCGATCTCTGGCAGCACAACGGCACCGCGATCATCCCGTTCCTGGTTTCGAGCCGCGGCTACGGGATCCTGTGGGACAATCCGTCCGCGACGCGCTTCGGGGACGTGCGGCCGTTCGAGCCGATCCCGGCGGCGCAGTTGCATGACGCCTCCGGCCAGCCCGGCGGCTTGACCGGCACCTATTTCGCCGACGGGGAGTTTGGACGGGAGGTGGCGCGCCGCTCCGACGCGCGCATCGACATCGATCCGACCGGGCGGGCGGTTTTCTCCAATGCGGCAATCGCCGCTGAACTGCCGGCGCAGGGTGGCGCCAGCGTCCGCTGGGAGGGCAGTGTGGTGCCGGACGCGACCGGCGATTACCAGTTTCAGGCGTACTCCAACGGGGGCATCAAACTCTGGATCGACGGCAAGCTCGCGGCCGACCACTGGCGCCAGGACTGGCTGCCGTGGTACGACCAGGTGCGCGTGCATCTCGAGGCCGGCCGGCCGTACGCGGTGAAGCTCGAGTGGACCAAGGCCGGCAACCCGCCGGTGGTGCAGTTGCGGTGGAAGACGCCGAATGCCGACGCCGCGACCTCGCTCTGGTCGGAGGTCGGGGGCGGGGTTGACTACTATTTCGTCTACGGGCCGGACCTCGACCGCGTCGTCGCCGGGTACCGCGCGCTGACCGGGGCCGCGCCGATGATGCCGCGGTGGGCGTTCGGGCTGTGGCAGAGCCGCCAGCGCTATCGCACCGCGCAGGAGCTGCTCGACGTCGTCCACGGCTTCCGGTCCCGCGGCATCCCGTTCGACAATATCGTGGAGGACTGGTTCTACTGGCGGCGCGAAGCGTGGGGCTCGCATGAGTTCGATCCCGCGCGGTTCCCCGACCCGGCCGGCTGGATCCAGGCGATCCACGACGCCCACGCCCGGCTGATGATTTCCGTCTGGCCCAAGTTCTACCCCGGCACGCCCAACTTCGATGCAATGCAGTCGGCCGGCTATCTCTACCAGCGCGACCTGCAGGAGAACATCCGCGATTGGGTCGGCTTTCCGTACACGTTCTACGACGCGTTCAATCCGGAGGCGCGGAAGCTCTTCTGGGCGCAGATCGACCGTGCGTTGTTCCAGAAACACATCGACGCCTGGTGGCTTGACGCCAGCGAGCCCGACCTGACGCGCCGGCCGACGCTGGAAGGCCAGCGCGGCTATATGAACCCGACCGCGCTCGGGCCGGGCGCGGCGGTGGTCAACGCGTATCCGCTGGTGAACAGCGCCGCGGTGTACGACGGGCAGCGCGCGGCGGCGCCGGACCAGCGCGTGTTCATCCTCACGCGTTCCGGGTACGCCGGCCAGCAGCGCTACGCGGCGGCAGTCTGGTCGGGCGACACCAGCTCGACGTGGACCGCGATGCGCCGGCAGATCCCCGCCGGCCTGAACTTCTCGCTCTCCGGCGTGCCGTATTGGTCGATGGACAGCGGCGGCTTTTCGGTGCCGTACCGGTTCGCGCCAATCACCGGCGCCGATCCCAGGACGGGGGACCCGGTTTACGGGGCGCAGTCGGCGGCGGACGCGGCCGAGTGGGCGGAACTCAACACCCGCTGGTTCGAGTTCGCCACCTTCGTCCCGCTGCTGCGGGTGCACGGCGAGCATCCGTACCGGGAGATGTGGGAATTCGGCGGCGACGGGAGCCCCGCCTACCAGGCGCAGCTCAAGTTCGACCGGCTGCGCTACCGGCTGCTGCCCTACGTCTACTCCCTGGCCGGGGCGGTGACGCACGAGGGCGGCACGATCATGCGGCCGCTCGTGATGGATTTCCGCAAGGACGCCCAAGCACGGGACATTGGCGACGAATACATGTTCGGGCCGGCGCTGCTGGTCAGCCCGGTGACGGAATACCAGGCACGCAACCGGGCGGTGTATCTGCCCAAAGCAGATGGCTGGTACGACCTCTGGTCAGGCAAGTTTGCTGCACCGGGCCAGACCGTCGACGCCGCGGCGCCGTTCGACTCGATCCCGGTTTACGTGCGCACCGGCTCGATCGTCCCGTTCGGGCCGGACCTGCAGTACACCGACGAGAAGCCGGCCGACCCGATCACCCTTTATGTGTATGCC
>JBAIXJ010000369.1:0-16669 GCA_037916645.1 Opitutales bacterium
GTTGGCGCGGGACGAGACAAAGGGCTCGATGAGCTGGGTCAGCGCGTCCAGGCCGGTGCTGGCGGTGAGGGCGGCCGGCAGGTCGCGAGTGAGCTCCGGATCGACAAGGGCGCAGCGCGGCAGCATCTGTGGACTGCGCAGGCTGACCTTCAGGCGATGCCGGGGGGAGGTCAGGACGGCGTTGCGGGTGACTTCGGCGCCCGTGCCGGCCGTGGTGGGGACGGCTAGGCACGGGGCGGCGGCGTGCGCAAGCGGCTGGGCGCGACCGATGACTTCGAGATAGTCGAGAAGGTCGCCCGCGTTGGTCAACAGGGCGGAAACGGCCTTGGCGGCGTCGATCGCGCTCCCGCCACCGAAGCCGATCACAAATTCACAACCGGCGGTGCGCGCCCGGGTCGTCGCGGCCACCACGGCGTCGGTGGTCGGTTCCCCCTCCAAGGCGAACACGGTCGCGGTCACCTGTTCGGCGGCGAGCCGGTCCAGCAGGCTCTCGGCCCGCTCCGGCCGGCGGCCGGTCACCACAAGGGCGTGCCGGCCGAAGCTCCGCGCCGTCGCGCCGATTTCCCGCAGGGAGCCGGGACCGAAGACGATGCGCGTGGCGGTCGCGAAGTCGAATTTCACAGGGAGGGAAGGAGCAGAAGAGAGAATAGGAGAATGGGATAATAGGAGAATGAGGGAATTTGGCGACGGGAGACCGCCGGCCGGCCGCGGCCCTATTACCCTATTCTCTCACTCTCTCATTCTCCCATTGTCCCCGGCGTTACCATCCCGTGTCGTCGGGAAAGACATTCCCGAATTTCACGCTGGTCCGCGGCTCGGCCATCATCGGCGCAACCGCGTCGCGCCAGGCTTGGTAATGGGGCGTGTCCTTGTGCGCGGCCGGGGCGGCGGCCGTGCGATAGACCTCGACGAGCACGAAGCGCGTCGGATCGTCGGCCTGCTGCACGACATCGAAGCGGGCGATTCCGGGCTCACGCACGCTTTCGCGCGCATTGGCGAGCGTCGCGGCCCTGAAGGCCTCGAGGTGCTCGGGCTGCACATGGACATGGACGTGGACGACAAGCATGGCGGGGCGGATTGGGGCAGAAGCGATAAGGCGGGCGACCGGTGGTGTCGAAACAGATTATAACGCCGACGCGTCCCAGGGGCGGCTGCCGGCGGGCTTGACGGTGCTCGCGGGCGCGCCAGCATGGCGGCGCGCCTGTGGCCCCAGCCGCAGCGTTGTGTAAACCCCTTAACTCCCATGCACTGGAAAATCGAGATCCTGGAGAATCACAGCGGGGAAATCGGTGAGGCGGTGCCGCATGCTGACCACCTGTTCGAGTCGGAGGAATACCACTACGATCAGGGGAAGGTGCTGGAAGTGGCCGTGCACAGAACGGACGACCAGCAGTGGCACATTTTCACCGACCTCGACTCCGGGCACCGGTTCAAGATTCCGCCGGAGAAGTACCGCAAGCTTGTCTGAGAACCGGTGAGGCTGTGAGCGGCACCGGCGGAGGCGGGTGCCGGTAGAGGGGATTATTGTACCGTGGTGGCGGCGACGGAGGGGTGGGCGAGTTCGCTCAGCAACGGAGGCATGGGGCAGCCGAGCGTGTCGGCGATCGCCCGAAGGAGTTCGCCCTCCTCGGGGCGGACTTGCTGGTCGTGGCTAACGGTGTGGGCGCCGGCCAGCAGCAGGCGCTGTTTGATCGGCAGCGACGCGCCGCCGAGCTTGTCGAGCGCGTGGTCGAGGGCCGCAAACTCGCAGGCGTCGGGCGCGACCAGCGCAAGCTGCCCGGCGATGACCGGAAGCTGGCCGGCGCCGTCGGCGAACGCCGCCCGGGCCGCAGCCGGGTCGGCCTCGACGGTGCCGTCCGGCTGTTCGGCTCCGGCCATGGCGCCAGCCCAGGCAAGGGCGGAGAGGACGACGGCGATTTCGCCCGCCACGGCGTTGAAGGAATAGATCTGGGTGATCGCGGCGGCCGGCGCGCCGGCGACGGCAAGGTGGCGCAGCACCACCTTCTGCACGGCGTACTCGAAGTACGAGAGCTTCTGGTCCGCGGCGATCAGCGCCGCGCAGGTGGCGGCGAACGCCGCGCGGTCGGAGTCGGGCAACTGGCGCAGCGCCGGCAGCGCCAGTTGGGCGAGGGACAGCCGCGCCTCGGGGGACAACGGGCCGACGAGCGGCCGCAGTTCGCGGACGCGGTCGGCGGCTGCGGCGCCTGCGGGGCTCCGCAGAAGGACATCCGGCGTGGCGCCGGTGTCGCCGGTTGGATCGAGCAGGAGGCTGTAGACGAGGGCGGCGGCTTCCCGGGGCTGCCGGGCGGCGGCACGGAGACGCTCCGGAAGGGAATCGATCAGCGCCCGGGCGTAATCCACATGCTGGGGCGTGAGGCTGCCGACTTGGGACAGAACCGCGGCGGGAACGAGGGAGATCAGCCGCGAGGTCGGAGCCGGCTGACCGGCTGGCAGGTTGTACGCGCGCCGCATCGCATCGGCGGGAAGGATCGGCGGCGCGCCGTAGCCGACCCGCTGGAAGCTTTCTTTTTGGACGTCGACCACCTCGGCGGGCTGGAAGTATTTTCCGTCCCATCGCGGGTCGATCGCGCGGATGCGCACGTCGAGCGGCGGGTGCGTGGCCCAGAGACCGCCGAACAGCGCCGAAGTGGCGCCCTCGGCGAAGAAGAAATGGCCAATCTCGGCGGCCTTGTGGGTGGCCAGATTGGAGCCCAAGGCATAGCCGCCGATCTTCCGCAAGGCGCCGGTGATCCCGCCGGGATTGCGGGTGAACTGGACCGCGGAGGCGTCGGCGAGGAATTCGCGCTGGCGGGACACCGCGGCCTGGATCAGCCGGCCGAAGAAATAGCCGAGGTAGCCGATGATCATGAGCGCCACGCCGGCGGCGAGGACCACCACGATGCCGCCGCCGCCCTTGCCGCGGGTCCGCACGCGTCCCTGGGTCAGGGCTCGCAGGATGCCGCGGCCGATCAGGCCGATGACGAGGATCCCGAAGATGATCGCGGCGATGCGCACATTCAGCCGCATGTCGCCGTTGAGGATGTGGCTGAACTCGTGGGCCACCACGCCCTGCAACTCGTCGCGGTTGAGCTTTTCGAGGGTGCCGCGCGTGACGGTGACGACGGCGTCGCTGGTCGTGAGGCCGGCGGCGAAGGCATTGAGGCAGGGCTCGTCGTCGAGAACATAGACCGCCGGCACCGGGACGCCGGAGGCGATCGCCATTTCCTCGACGATGTCGAGCAGCCGGCGCTCCTGGAAGTCCGTGGTGTGCGGATCGACCCGGCGGCCGCCGACGCCCTCGGCCACGGCGGCGCCGCCCGCGCGGAACTGCGACCATTTGTAGAGCGAGGCCAGGCCGACGACGGCCAGCGTGGCGCCCGTGACGCCGGCCAGCACGCCCGGGTCGATCCAACCGAGCTCCGCGACCCCGTAGCCCTGGCGCAGCCGGGCCCAGTTCACGAACAGCATCGCGGCCAGGTAGCTCAGGAGGATGGTCCCGAGGACGGCGAGACCGAACAGCACCACGAGGCGGGTGGTGCGTCGCTTGGCGTGGGCCTGGGCCTCAAAGAAATCCATTCGGTTGCCTGGAGAAGGGCTCGCGGCGCCCGGCGCGGAGGCGTCAGGTCCCCGCCTCAGGCCGGCTCGGCGACGACGGCGGTGCCGTAGCAGAGGACCTCGGTGACGCCGGCGGAGATGTCCGTGGCGTCGTAGCGGACGCCGATGACCGCGTTCGCGCCAAGCTCGCGGGCATGCGCGCACATGCGCTCGAAGGCGTCCCGGCGGGCGTGCTCGCAGAGCTCGGTGTAGAGCGTGATGTCGCCGCCGAAGAGAGTTTGCAGACCGGCGCCGATGTTGCCGACCAGCGACCGGGAGCGGACGACGATGCCGCGCACGGTCCCGAATTCACGGGTGATGCGCTGGCCGGCGAGGGTGAAGGCGGTGGTGTTTTGCATGGGGAGGGCGACGCGGGGCGCACGGCCGCCGGGCGGGGCACCGTCCACGAGGCGCCAGCCGGGGGGCCTAGGTGAACTTCACCTGGGGCGCCTGGCGCTCGGCGGCGTTTTCGATCTGGAAGAGCTGCGCCTCGGTGAAGCCGAACATCCCCGCGAAGACGACGTTGGGGAACGTCTCGCGGGTGGTGTTGTAGACCATGACGGAATCGTTGTACGCCTGGCGGGCGAAGGAGACCTTGTTCTCGGTCGACGTCAGCTCCTCGGAGAGCTGCATCATGTTCTGGTTCGCCTTCAGGTCGGGATACTGCTCGACGACCATCATCAGCTTGGAGAGCGCGCCGGCGAGGCCGGTCTCGGCGCCGAGCAGGTTCTTGACGGCGCCCGCGTCGGCCGGGTTGGCGGCGGCGGTCTGGGAGGCCGCGAGGGCGATGTTGCGGGCCTTGGTGACGTTCTCGAGGGTCTCGCGCTCGTGTTTGAGGTAGCCCTTGGCCGTCTCGACCAGGTTGGGGATCAGGTCGTACCGGCGCTTGAGCTGGACGTCGATCTGGGCGAAGGCGTTCTTGAAGCGGTTGCGCAACGCAACGAGCCGGTTGTAGATGCCGACCACGAAGAGGGCCAGCACCACGATCACGGCGAGCAGGACGAGAAGAATGACGAGGGCGATGCTCATGGGAAGGAAGGGGAAGACAGGGCTGAACTTTCGCGGCGGATTAAGGTCCAAGTACCGCGCCGACGCGAGTCTTAACCCGTTACACCGTCCCGGCTTGTTTGTAGGCTCAGGCGGGCTTGCCTCATCGCGGCTCGCGCCGCAACCTTTGCTTTCTCATGGCCCGCGCGCTGCTGAAATCACTACCGGCGACTCTGGTCGCCGGCGCGCTGATCGCGGGGAGCGTGCGCGGCCAGGAGGTGACGGTGCCCGGCCTGGGCGCGCCGCCCACCGCCGCGCCGGCGGCCTCGTCAGGCGTGGGGCCGGCGCCGTCGGCCCCGCTCGTGGGCGCGGCGGAAGAGCCGGTGCCGCCGGGCGGGTGGATGGTGCGCACAGCCGCGGCCGAGCGCGCGCTGCAGCTGGGATTTTCACCGGCGGCCGAGGCCCTGCTGCGGGAGCTGCTGGCGGCGCCGGACACGCCGGCCTCAGAAAAGAACCGGCTCGTTCTGGAACTGGCCGCGGCGTTGCTGGACCAGGGGCGCCTGGAGGAGGCCGAGCGGGCGCTCGGCCAGTTCACCGGGGCGCGCACGTCGGCGTTTCACCTGCGGGCGGGACTCGTGGCGGCATACCGCCGGCAGCTGGACACGGCGCGCGCGGAGTCGGCACAGGTCAAGCCCGAGGAGCTGCCGGCGGCGGAGCGGGGATGGGCGTGGTTCCTGCAGGGGATGATCGCGGACCTCGGCGGGGACCTGGGCCGGCGGAACCAGGCGTACGAGGAGGCGCTCAAGGGCGCGGTTTCGGAGATCCAGCGGGCGCGGTTTCAGCTGGAGCAGCTGCGGGTGAACCTGCTGACGAGCCCCGCGACCGAGCAGGACGCGGCGCGGCTGAAGCAGAACATGGAGCGGCTGCAGGGCCAGAGGCTCGGCTACGCGTACGCCCGGAATTACGCCGTGGCGCTCAACGCGCTCGGCCGCAAGGCGGAGGCGGCAGAGCTGTTGCGCCGCCAGCTGCAGGTGCTGCCGCCCGAGGAGAGGCAGGAGCAGGATGACATGCGCCTGCTCCTCGGGCTCATCGCGGGCGGGGAGTCGGGGGCGGGCCGCACCGCCCTGTTCAGCCTGCTGGACCGGGCCGTGAGCCCGGAAGCGCAGCGGAGCGCGCTCCAGCTGCTGGCCCGGGCAAGCGACCTCGGGCCGGCGCGGTCCGAATTCCGGGCGAAACTCGACCAGCTGATCGCGGCGCCCACGCCCCATCCGATCCTGGCGGACCTGCTGGTGTTCCGGGCGCAGGTGGCGCTGACGGAGAAGAACTACGGGCGGGCGGAGGAGGATGCGAAGGCGCTGCTCGAGCGGTTTCCAGGATCGCAGCTCAAGCCCCAGGCGCTGGGCGTGCTGACGGCCCTGACCTGGGAGCTCCGCCGCTACCGGACGGCGGCGGACTACGCGGCGCAGCTGCGTGCGGAGCTGCCGGCGGGGGATGCCCGGGCCCAGCTGGGCGTGCTGGTGGCCGAGGCCTACTTCCGCGCCGGCGATTTCAAGAACGCCGCCGATGCCTACGGCTCGGCACAGCGCGAGCCGCCCGCGGCGGTGGCGCCGGGCCTGCTGTTGTTCCAGCGGGTGCTGGCGGAGATCGACGCGGACCAACTGGACGAGGCGCAGGCGCTGCTCGACGAGGGCGCGGGCGCGGCCGGCGTCGCGGCGGTCAGCCGGTGGGAGGCGGAGTGGAACCTCGCCCGGGCGCTGGAAGCGCACGGGCAGACGGCCCAGGCGCTGCAGCGCGTGACGCGTCTCGTGGGCGAGGCCGGAGCGGCCGCCCTCCCGCCCGAACTCTACGTGCGCATGGCGTGGCTGCAGGCGCGTCTGGCGTTCGAGGCGGGCTCGTTGGCGGAGGCGGTCCGGCTGGCCGACGCCCTGGTGGCGCGTCTGGAGACGCCGGCGATGGCGGTGCTGCCGGCGCCGCTCAGGGCGGATGTCGCCAGCACGAGCGTGCTGTTGAAGGCGCAGGCCTTGCTGGCTTCGGGCGCATCCCGGGCCTCCGCGGCGCAGGAGGGGCTGGAGCTGTTGAAGAAGCTCCGCACGGACTTCCCCAAATCGGATGCGGCGGTGTATTCGTTCATCACCGAGGCGGACTACTACAGCGGGCGCAATGAGATCGTGGAGGCGCAGGCGCTGCTGACGCGTCTGGCTGACAATTACCCGGACAGCATCTATGCCCCCTTCGCCCTGTACGAGGCCGCGCTCAACGTCGAGCGGCGCGGCCAGGAGGCCTATTACGACGAAGCCTACCGGCTGCTCGAGCGCCTGGTGACCACCTACCCGAAAAGCGACCTGGTCTTCTACGCGCGACTGAAGGAGGGCGATCTGTTGCGGAAGCTCAACCAGTTCGCGCAGGCCCAGCAGGTGTACGAACTGCTGGTGAACCATTTCCCGCCGTATCCGGATGTCCTGCTGGCGCAGCTGGCGCTCGCCGACTGCCACTACGCCCAGGCGGCCAGCGATCCGTCGCATTGGGAAAGCGCCGACACGATCTACGAGCGGCTGCAAGATTATCCGACCGCGCCGGTCGACCTGCGGGTGGAGGCGGGCTTCAAGCACGGCTACACGCAGAGCAAGCGCGGCAAAACGGCCCAGGCGGAGGCGACCTGGTGGCTGGCGACGAACAACTTCCTGCTGGATCCCGCCAAGGCGGCCGCCCTCGGGGCGAAGGGGCGCTACTGGATGTCGCGCATCCTGCTGGAACTGGGCGATCTTTATGAGAAGGAGGCCAAGCTGGACCAGGCACGCGGCGCCTATGAGCTCCTGCTGCGGGAGAAGTTGTCCGGCGAGGCGCTCGCGCAGCAACGCCTGGCACGATTCAAGGCCGCGGCGACGGAGGGGGAGAAAAAGGCGGAGTAGACGATGCGCACGAACCGGGATGGCGGCGGCAAGACGCGCGCGGCGCACGGGGCCGCAATCGGACGTCGCTTTGGCGTTTACGGTTCCCGGGAAACCGGCGCATAATCGGGGGAACGATGACCGGACTGGACTTCACTCTCTTCACCAGCGGCGGCCCGATGATGTGGGTGCTGCTCGCCATGAGCGTGGCGGGCACGCTGGTCTTCATCGAGCGGGTGCTGTACCTGCACCGCGGGCAGATCCGTTCCACGGCATTCGTCGACGGCATCAAGAACATCCTCGCCAAACGCCGGCTGCTGGAGGCCCTGACCGTCTGCGAAGAGACTCCGGGCCCCGTGGCCGCGGTCGTGAAGTCAGCCCTCCTGCACGCGGAGGACGACGAACAGAAGATGCGCCTGGCGGTGCAGGAGGCGGCGCTGGTCGAGATCCCGGTGCTGGAGCGCCGCCTGGGCTCCATCGCGGCCATCTCACAGGTGGCGCCGCTGGTCGGTCTGCTCGGCACGCTCCTCGGCATGATCACGACGTTTCACGCGTTCATGCAAGGCGGGAGCTATGCCACCGCGAACGCCCTGTCGGGCGGCATGTGGCAGGCGCTCATCAGCACGGCCGGCGGACTCGTGGTGGCCATTCCCGGCCATCTCGCCTACCATTTTCTGAGCGGACGGGTGCGCGCCATCGTGCGCGACGTCGAGTGGGCGGGGAACGAGATCATGAAGTATCTCCTCGTGGAATACCGCAGCCTGCCGGAGAACGGGAGCGCCAACCCGGTGCTGACGCAGGGGGGCCGGGCATGATCACGCGCCCGCTGGACCTCGCCTCCCGCCTGCGGCCGCCGCCGCGCAGTTTCGACATGCTGTTCCTGCTGAACGGCGGCCTGATCGTGCTCTTCTTCTTCCTGTTCGGGTCGCGTTTTGTGCTCGCGCCCGGGCTGGGGGTGGATTTCCGGCTGCCGCAGATGTCCGGGGCCATCGAGGGCGCGACTGCGGCCACCGTCGTGATCAGCGTGCCGCGGTCCAACATGGTTCTGGCCGAGGATGGCATGCTGAACTACGCGCAGCTGCGCGACTGGCTGCGGCAGCGCGCAAGCCAAGAGAAAGGCTTGGGCCTGCTGGTCCGCGCCGACCGGAGCGTGCCCTTGGAGGATCTGGGGGTCATTGCCGAAATGGCCCGGGTGGCCGGTTTCACCGGCGGGGTGCAGGTGGCGATGGAAGCCGCCAGGGGTGGGCCGGGCGAGCCGTGAGGCTTGGAGAAACGGGCGATGCCAGATCCAATCAGGCGCCAAAGCGCGGGGCGGTGGGTGGTGGCCCTGACGGTCGTCTTTGCGGTCGCCGCGCTGGCGGTGTTGTTTCGGCCAGTTGGCCCCGAGCATACCGTGGGTCGTCTGGCGGAGCCCGCCCGGAAAGTCGATCTGGCGCAACTGGATGAGAGACTCGGGGACAGGGTCCTGAGGGAACAGGCCAACATCTTCGACCCGACACCTCTATTCCTGCCCACCCGGTGGAACGCGAGCCAGCAACCGCTGCCCGCCACAGTGCAACCACAGCCCGGACAAGTGTTTAGCGCTTATGGGGCCAAGCCGGTTTACGCGGCGCAGGAGTTGACTTTGCCGGTGGAGACCGTGGCGGTCGGGCCAAAAACGCCGTTGGACACGCTCAAGGAGCCGCCGCTGAATCCATTCATCGGCTTCGGGCGCCAGGATCTGCCGTTATTACCGCTGCCGAAACGCTTTGGCGTGGTTGAGGTGCGGAGGATGGCGGATAGCACCCTGGCATCCGTATACGCACTTGAACAAAGCGTCGCGCTTCCCGCCGGGAGGTCCGATTGGCACCCGGCGGAGTATGTTATCACGGTCACGGTGGCCGGTCTGCTGGGTCGACCGGTGAACACGGTCAGTTCCGATGTTGAGGAGGTCGATGCATTCCTGCGCGATTACCTCGAAAAGGGTCTGCATTTGGGCGAGAAGCTGGCGCCCGGGACCTATCAGGTGGTGATCGGGCCGTGAGCCGGAAAAACGAGGCCGATGGAATCGGATCACGGCCGGTGAAAAACGGCTGTTGAGGAGCGTCTGTAAAACCTGTTAAGATTACAGTTGACGGCCAAAAATCGGTTGTTCACGTTCAACCCTTCTTTCCCTCGCTGGCCTAGCCTTGGTCTGCCCAGATAGCTCAGTCGGCAGAGCACGTCCTTGGTAAGGACGGGGTCGTCGGTTCAAATCCGATTCTGGGCTCCAGGTCAACCGTCGGCGGCTTCTCCGACGCTAAACCAGAGGTCAACCATCTAACCCAAACGTCTCCACCACATGGCTAAAGGTACATTCGAACGCACAAAACCGCACGTGAACGTCGGCACGATCGGCCATATCGATCACGGCAAAACGACGTTGACGGCTGCGATCCTGGTCGTCCAATCGAAGAAAGGGCTGGCCGAGGTCAAGAGCTATGCGGACATCGCCAAGGGTGGAACCGTGCGCGATGCCACCAAGACCGTCACCATCGCCGTGTCGCACGTGGAGTATCAGTCCGACAAGCGTCACTATGCGCACGTCGACTGCCCGGGACACGCCGATTACGTGAAGAACATGATCACGGGCGCGGCCCAGATGGATGGAGCCATCCTGGTCGTGAGCGCGGCTGACGGTCCGATGCCCCAGACGCGGGAGCACATCCTGCTCGCCCGCCAAGTCGGCGTGCCGAAGCTGGTCGTCTACCTCAACAAGGTGGATCTGCTCGAGGACAAGGAATTGCTGGACCTCGTCGAGATGGAGATCCGCGAGCTGATGACCAAGTACCAGTTTGACGGCGACAAGGCGGTGATCGTGCGCGGTTCCGCCACGAAGGCGCTGGCCGGCGATCCCGAGGGCGTCAAGTCCATCGATGAGCTGATGAACGCGCTGGACGCCGAGATCCCGGAGCCCGTGCGCGAAATCGACAAGCCGTTCCTCATGTCGGTCGAAGACGTGTTTTCCATCACCGGCCGCGGCACGGTGGCCACCGGGCGCATCGAGCGTGGCCAGTGCAAGGTGGGCGACCAGGTGGAAATCGTCGGCCTGCGCGACACGTCGACGACGGTGGTCACCGGCGTCGAGATGTTCCGCAAGATGCTCGATCGGGGCCAGGCGGGGGACAACGTCGGCGTGCTTCTGCGCGGCGTCGAAAAGGACGGCATCGAGCGCGGGCAGGTCGTCGCGGCGCCCAAGTCGATCACGCCCCACAAGAAGGCGAAGGCCGAGGTCTACGTGCTGAGCAAGGAGGAGGGCGGGCGCCACACCCCGTTCTTCAACGGCTATCGGCCGCAGTTTTATTTCCGCACCACGGACGTGACGGGCATCATCCAGCTGCCGCAGGGCGTGGAGATGATCATGCCGGGTGACAACATCAACCTCACGATCGAACTGATTGCCGCCATCGCCATGGAGAAAACCCAGAAGTTCGCGATCCGCGAAGGCGGTCGCACCATCGGCTCGGGCCGCATCACGGAGATCCTCGAATAACCTCGCCACAACGCGACATGGCGGGCGCCCCGGGGCCTCGTAATGGGAGCCTCGGCGCCGTCGTCTCAGAGCATTACCACGGAGGGCAGTAGCTCAATTGGTAGAGCAACGGTCTCCAAAACCGTCGGTTAGGGGTTCGAGTCCCTTCTGCCCTGCCAAAGCCCAGATATCGCATGACAAATCCGTTCCGCGCAGTCCGCATTTTTGCGAAAGAGACCTACGACGAATTGAGGAAGGCGTCCTGGCCCACGCGGCAGGAGCTCTGGGATTCGACGGTGGTCGTGATCGTGGCCTCGTTGCTCCTCGGCCTGTTCACCAGCATTTCCGATTTCTCACTGTACTACTTCGTGGACCTCTTCACGAAGCTGGTCAGCTGATCCCCGCACTTATGTCGACCGAGACCTCAGCGCCCCCCGGCGCCCAGTGGTTCGCCTTGCACACGCTTTCGGGCCAGGAGCCCAAGGTGAAGGCCTACATTGAGAAGTTCAAGGCGGCCGAGGAACTGGACGACCACATCTTCGAGGTGCTGCTCCCCACCGAAACGGTCTCGGAGGTCAAAGGGGGCAAGAAGACGAGCAAGGTCCGCAAGCTCTACCCGGGCTACGTGTTCATCCAGATGCGCCTGTACGACGAGGAGGGCCGCCTGCTGAACAAGCCGTGGTATTTCGTGAAGGAAGCCGCCGGCGTGATCGGGTTCGTGGGCGGGGATCATCCCGCCGCCCTGCAGCAGGCGGAGATCGACGAGATCAAGTCCCGGGTGGAGGCCGCGACCGGCAAGGAGGTGCCGAAGGTCCAGTACGAGGTGGGCGAAGAGGTCAAGATCACGGACGGTCCGTTCCTGAACCTCAACGGCCGCATCGACGAGATCGATCCCACCCGCGGCAAACTGAAGATCTCCGTCTCCATCTTCGGCCGGTTCACCCCGGTCGAGCTCGAATACTGGCAGGTGCAGCGCATCACCGACTGAACCGCCCGGTTTTTCCCGCCCAATCTTTTTTCAGCGACCATTCACCATGGCCAAGAAGATCCAAGGCTACATCCGCCTCCAACTCCCGGCGGGCGCCGCCAATCCGGCGCCGCCCGTGGGCCCCGCGCTCGGCGCCCAGGGCGTCAACATCATGGCGTTCTGCAAGGATTTCAACGCCAAGACCAAGGACCAGGCCGGCATGATCCTGCCGACAGTGATCACCGTCTATGCGGACAAGAGCTTCAGCTTCATCCTCAAGTCCCCGCCCGCGTCTGTGCTGCTGAAGAAGGCCGCGAACATCGCCAGCGGCTCGGCCAAGCCGAACCAGGAGAAAGTGGGCAAGGTCACCCGCAAGCAGCTGGCGGAGATCTACCGGATCAAAGCCAAGGACCTCAACGCCAAGAACGAGGACGCCGGCATCCGCATCATCGCGGGCACGGCCCGCAACATGGGCCTCGAAGTCGTCGACTGATTTTCAACCGTTGATCCCACCGCCCACTCGCCGCGGGAGTCCCACCCGGGACGTTCGCACCGCAAGGAGTCATTGATGGAAAAGAAGAGCAAACGCTACCGCAGCGCCCTCCAGGTCGCTGATCTCGCCAAGGAATACCCGCTGAAGGATGCGGTGGAAATCCTGGCCAAGTTCCCGAAAGCCAAGTTCGATGAGACCGTCGAGCTGTCGTTCCGGCTGGGGGTCGACCCCGCGCAGGGCGAGCAGATGGTGCGCGGCACGACGCCGCTGCCCAACGGCACGGGCAAGAAGGTTCGCGTCCTGGTGTTCACCGACAACCCGAAGGCGGCCCTCGACGCGGGCGCCGACCACGCCGGGCTGCAGGACCTGATGACGAAGATCCAGGGCGGCTGGATGGATTTCGACGTGGCCATCGCCACCACCGAGGCGATGAAGACGGTCCGCACCATCGCGCGCATCCTCGGGCCGAAGGGCCTGATGCCGAACCCCAAGTCCGGCACGGTGACCGACGACATCCCGGCGGGGATCAAGGCCGTGAAGGCCGGCCGGGTGGAATTCAAGATGGACAAGGCCGCGAATATCGGCGTGGGCATCGGCAAGCGGTCGTTCACCGCCGCCCAGATTCTCGAGAATGCCAGCGCCGTCCTCGAGGCCGTGGGCAAGGCCAAGCCGGCCTCCTTCAAGGGCCGCTACATCCTCACCGTGGCGCTCTCGTCGAGCCAGAGCCCCGGGATCCGGATCGCGGGCAACGAATACAGCAAATTCTGACCGGGAACCTCGCCATGAGAGTCGAAAAGAAATACCTGATCGAGGAGGTGGCGGGCCACCTGAAGAAATCGGATTACGTCATCCTCGCCAACTACGACAAGATGACGGTGGCCGACGTGGCCGAACTCCGCCAGCGCCTGGCGGCGCACCAGGCCGAGTTCCACGTTGTCAAGAACAGCTCGCTGCGGGTGGCGGCGCAGGCCCTCAATCTGCCGAGCTTCGACCATGTGCTGGTCGGCCCGACCGCCATCATCGTCGGCGGCCGGAATTCGCCCGGCGTGGCGAAGGTCCTCCGCGATTTCATCAAGGAAAAGCAGAAGGTCGTCCTGAAGGCGGGCATGCTGAGCCAGCGGGTCCTCTCGACCGCGGAGATCGAGCGGCTGGCCGACCTGCCGTCGCTCGAGACGCTGCGCGCGCAGCTGCTGGGCCTGCTGCAGCAGCCGGCGAGCCTGTTTGTGCGCGTGCTCAACGCCGTGCCGCAGGGCATCGTCAACGTCCTGCAGGCCAAGGTGCGCGCCGCGGAGGGCAGCAAATAAACCACCACCACACTTTCCCGACGCCGCGGTCTCGGCCGCTGTTCACGGAAAACCAACCATCCATCGCCACGGGCTAGGGGATACGTCTCTTAAACGCACTTCCGGTACGAAGTCGCTAGCCGGCGGCAGGAGAATACCATGAGCAACATCACGAAGGAACAAGTCATCGAGTGGCTTTCCGGCCAGTCGGTTCTCGAAATCGCGGGCCTGGTCAAGGACCTTGAGGCCAAGTGGGGCGTGTCCGCCGCCGCGCCAGTCGCCGTGGCCGCCGCGCCCGCCGCGGGCGCCGCCGCAGCCGCCGCCCCGGCCGAGGAAAAGACCGAGTTCACGGTCATGCTCGTCGAGGCCGGCGCGAACAAGATCGGCGCCATCAAGGAAGTCCGCGCCATCACCGGCCTCGGCCTGAAGGAAGCCAAGGACCTGGTCGAGGGCGCGCCGAAAGCTGTCAAGGAAGGCGCCTCCAAGCAGGAGGCGGAGGAGATCAAAAAGAAGCTCGAGGCCGCCGGGGCCAAGGTCGAGCTCAAGTAAACATCGATTGGCGATTCGCACCGCACTGCATATCGTCGTGGCGGGCCGGGCCGCGCTGGGCCGCGGTCCGGGCTGCGCCATGTCTTTTTTCCGAACTCACGCGCGACGGGAGCGTGGTAGGCTGCCGCGCGCGCGCATCGTGTCCTCGTCCGCATAAATGGGAGCATCCATGGTCGACCGCACTCACACCGAACGCAGCAACTTCGGCAAGCTGAAGGAAGTCATTCCGCCGCCGAACCTCATCGAGATCCAGATCAACTCGTACCTCGATTATTTGCAGAAGGGCGTGCCGGACAAGCAGCGGAAGCCCCAGGGCCTCGAGGCGGTCTTCCGCGAGGTCTTTCCGATCGAGTCCTACGACGGGCGCCTGGTGCTGGAGTACGTCTCCTACACCATCGGCGATCCCAAGCACTCCGAGATCGAGTGCATCCGCGAGGGCATCACCTACGCCGTGCCGCTCTACGTGAAGCTGCGGCTGCGCGAGGAGGATTTCATCAAGGACGAGGAGATCGACATGGGCGACATCCCGATGGTGACCGAGCGCGGCTCGTTCATCATCAACGGCGCCGAGCGCGTCGTCGTCTCCCAGCTGCACCGTTCGCCAGGCATCTGCTTCGAGAAGGACTTCCACGCCAGCGGCAAGGAGCTCTTCGCCTTCCGCATCATCCCCGACCGCGGGACCTGGCTCGAGGTCCAGTTCGACAACAACGACCTGCTCTACGTCTACCTCGACCGCCGGCGCCGCCGCCGGAAGTTCCTCATCACGACGCTGCTCCGCGCGATCGGCTACTCGAGCGACCTCGATATCCTGAACCTCTTCTACGAGATCAAGGACCTCAAGGTGGCCAAGGCCCTCGACATGGAGAACGTGAGCACGCTCGTGCTGGTCGAGGACGCGATCGACGCCCAGAAGGGCGTGGTGCTTGCGCGCGCCTTCGAGCCGCTGACCAAGCAGATCGTGCGGACGTTCGAGAAGCACGACATCGGCTCCATCCGCGTCATCGACACCGCGGTCGACGAGGGCGCGATCATTCGCGCGCTGAAGAAGGACCCGACCCGCAACGAGGAGGAGGCCCTCAAGGAGATCTACAAGCGGCTGCGCCCCGGCGAGCCGCCCACGACCGCCAACGCCAAGGCCCTGCTCAAGCGCCTCTTCTTCGACCCGAAGCGCTACGACCTCAGCCGCGTCGGCCGGTACAAGATCAACCAGAAGCTCGGCCTCAAGGCCGACCTGGACAATCGCATCCTCACGTCCGAGGACATCATTGTCGCGACGAAATACCTCGTCCGGCTCAAGCGCGGCGACGGAGTGGTGGACGACATCGACCACCTCGGCAGCCGCCGCGTGCGCACGGTGGGCGAGCTCTTGGCGAACCAGTGCCGCGTGGGCCTGTCCCGCACCGAGCGCCTCGTCCGCGAGCGCATGACCCTCTACGACCAGAGCGTCGACTCGATCACGCCGCAGAAGCTGATCAACCCGAAGGCGCTCACCACGGTCATCCGCGATTTCTTCGCCCGCAGCCAGCTGTCGCAGTTCATGGACCAGATCAACCCGCTCGCGGAGGTGACGCACAAGCGCCGCCTGTCCGCGCTCGGGCCGGGCGGCCTCAACCGGGAGCGCGCGGGCTTCGAGGTCCGCGACGTCCACCCGTCGCACTACGGCCGGATCTGCCCGATCGAGACGCCGGAAGGCCCGAACATCGGCCTGATCAATTCGCTGACCGTGTACTCGCGGGTCAACGAGTTCGGGTTCATCGAGACGCCCTACCGCGTCTGCAAGGACGGCCGCGCGACCGAAAAGATCGAATACCTGACCGCCGACCAGGAGGAGGGCAAGGTCATCGCCCAGGCCAACTCCGAGCTCGACGACAAGGGGCATTTCATCGGCAAGGTCACGGTGCGCCGCGACGGCGAGTTCCTCGAGGTCGACTCGAAACAGGTCGACTACATGGACGTCTCGCCCAAGCAGATCATCTCGGTCGCCGCCGGCATGATTCCGTTCCTCGAGCACGACGACGCCAACCGCGCGCTGATGGGCTCGAACATGCAGCGCCAGGGCGTGCCGCTGCTCCAGAACGAGACGCCCTTCGTGGGCACCGGGCTGGAGGAGCGCGTCGCGCGGGATTCCAAGATCGTCGTCGTCGCCACCGACGCCGGCGTGGTTGCGTCGGTCGACGCCCGCCGGATCGTCGTCACCAAGGACGGCGACCTCCCGAAGAACTTCGACCGGAATCCGAAGGGCGACCCGAAGAACGACGTCTACGTGTACGAGCTGCGCAAGTTCATGCGCTCGAACGCGGGCACCTGCTTCAACCAGAAGCCCATCGTCAAGAAGGGCCAGAAGATCAAGGCCGGCGACGTCATCGCCGACGGCCCCTCGACCGACCACGGCGAGATGGCCCTCGGCCGGAACGTGCT